>JAQBDO010000261.1:0-11844 GCA_032124375.1 Gammaproteobacteria bacterium | reverse complement strand
AGTGGTCTCTGGAGTTCCCTTCGGCCCCATTGGCAGTCGGGCAGGAACAAATTACTACCGATAGAGTTGCCGATTTCAAGACCAGTCAAGGCAACGTACGTTTGCTCAATCCGACGGACTGTGTGAAGGATCGCTTACTCTGGCGTTACCTGGAAAACGATGGCCAGTGCTGGGAACAGGCATTGGACATTGCCAGAAATCACGCCATCGACTGGGAAGACCTGGCCACCTGGCATAGCTCAGAAGGCTATCCAGAACTGTTCAAGGCATTTCAGGACTTAGCGACAGCAAAGTGAATCGTAGCTTCAGCCAAAACCTGTGGCGAGATAACTGCCGCTGGAGATTTGGGCAGTGAATTTATACTGCACGATTGACTCATACCGGCCTACTGGCCGTTATAACCCTGCGGGCTTGGCCGCTACGCGGCTCGGTTCAAATTGCTACGCAATTTGTGATCGCAACGCGGTTGCCTCCCGCGTTGCGACCCTGCGGGCGCCGTCGCTACGCTCCTGCGTCCAAATTGCTCCTGTAGTCGCAATTTGTCGAACGGACACGTTCTTTCGACCGGGACACACCGGCTAAATGAAAAAGGCCACCCTTTCGGGGTGGCCTTTTTCATTTAGATGGCGCGCCTGGCACGATTCGAACGTGCGACCGCCTGGTTCGTAGCCACAATTGTGGTTTTGTAATACCTTAAAATTCAACAACTTAGATACGGTCCGCCCTCAAACTACCCCGTATCAACTCGTATTCCACCGTATAAACTCTACGCTGAGGCCCGTCACCAGGCCCTTTTCACCAAAACCTTGCTGAGACTACAGCAGATTCGTCCGATGTAATTGGGCAAAATCCTCCCCGGGAAAGCCTTGCCCGGAGATGCGAGAAGATAGGCCTTCTTGATACAACCATGAACACCCTCCCCGACGGTGCCTGCTTCGGTGGGTATGGTCGGGGGTAGACTCCCTCCTCCCTTTTGTTTCGCCACAGATCAAAGCTACCCCAGAACTGCCCATAAGCATCAGTTACCTCGCCCATAAGCTGAGCCATGAGATTAGCCAGCTTTTCCCAGAGAAGGCCAGAGTGGAGGACTGTGGGTGACGCTATGTTTGGCCAGTAGATATTCGGTGCCACGGTGGCTGAGATTGAAGCGGAAGTACAGCCAGACGGCATAACTGATGATGTTAGGTGGGAATCGGTGACGTTTGTATGTATTCATCGCCGGATTATCTCATTTCGGCGAGTTAACTTGGCAACCCCCGGGTCAATGTTCGATGCAATTCAACAAGCAATACCCAATTACGGCCTATTTCTACCATACTGATCATGACTGGCAACAAAGTCACCCGCCACTACTGAGCTAGCTAATGAAATATCGCCTGCCAAAACCGTAGCGGCTACGATTTCTGCAAACTTAAAGGCTTTATCTTTTCCGTAGCAACCCAAAATATCTAAAGCTTCTTTCTGTGTCGCTAAACCTGTGCCGCCGCCATAGGTGCCACAGATTAAAGAAGTAAGAGTCACGGACCAATAATAATCACCGTTATCCAATAACTGGGTAAAGGTCGTACTGGCATGCGATTCTGCAACGTTTGCCACATCTTGTCCTGTAGCTAAATATAAAGCGGCAATACCATTGGCGGCATGGGCGCCGTTACTAGCATTGCCCGCCATTAATGCGCCGGTATTGGAAATTTGGCGGAGTTTAAACAATGTGTGCCCGCTAACATTCATGACGCTTTCTAGTACGGATTTTGGAATGGTAACTTCGGCAACAACTCTCTTGCCCCGCGTATTGATGGTATTGAGATGAGAAAACTTTTTATCTGAATCAATATTACTGGATAAAACATAATTCGCTCCACCCGGATAATTCGACTTTATCCATTCACAAGCAGCATAGGTCGCTTTGTTTGTCATGTTCTGGCCAGCGGCATCACCGGTACTAAGGTTAAATCTTAAAAAAAGCATTGGGCCGATGCCATATTGTTCTATTTTTATTAGCTTGCCAATACTGGTAGTGGCTTCGGCGGCCTGGGTTATCGAATGCATATTATCGGAAATCCAATCACCAAAATTTCTAGCAGCTAAAGCGTCTGGAAAAGTAAAAACAGGTGCGCGCTGCATTTGGCTTTCAAGCACGGTGGTTTTCACACCCCCACTTTCTGTTAACAATCGCATACCTCGACTGTAACTGGCGACCAGTGTTCCCTCGGTGGTGGCAAGCGGCACATAAAACTCGCCCTTAGCATGTTCGCCGTTAATTAAAACAGGACCCGCTAGCCCAACGGGTATTTGTGCAATGCCGGTAAAATTTTCAATATTGCCAGGGAGTGTTGCCGTATCCATGGAATACTGGGCCATATGCGTAAGATCGACCCCGGTTTGTTCTTTAACAAAATCCCGTCGATTTTTTGCGCTGTCTTCGGTGTAATCGTTTTCTTTGTTTCTAGGGATTTTTACACGGCTCATAATTTTGACCTTTACACTTAATGTCTATAGTTAATTTAGTCAGAACTTTTAGGGATTTGCTAATGAGTCTGCCTTGATGTTTTCCAGTAGGGTTCACGCAACTGCTTCTTCAATACCTTTCCTGACATATTTCTGGGTAATTCCTGTAGTACCGTATATTGTCTAGGGACTTTATAGCCTGCTAAGTGCTCTCGGCAAAACGTAATGAGCTCTTCGTTGTTGAGAACTTGACCTTCAGCCATTATGCAGCAGGCCAGCAGCGCCTCACCAAACTTATCATCGGGAATGCCTATGATGGCAACGTCATTGATGCTTTCATGTTTTAACAATACTCGTTCGACTTCGTTAGGGTAAATATTTTCCCCCCCGCTGATAACCATATCTTTCTTTCTGTCTTTAAGAAAAATATACCCTTCGTTATCACGTACGCCTATATCACCCGTATGCAGCCAGCCATGCTTAATGGTGCCGGCAGTTTGTTCAGGTAAATGCCAGTATCCCAACATATTAATTGTGGACTTGACCGTTATTTCACCAAGCTCTCCATCAAGTACTTCTTTACCTTGTTCGTCAACAATACGGATTTGAGAGGCTGCATTTTCTCGGCCGCAGGAGCTCAATAATTCAGGATGTCCATCGAGCGCTTTGCGGTGGTCGGCCACAGTGAGTTGACTGACATTGCCGCTTTCTGTCATGCCATAAGATTGTTGAAAATTGCAATCGAATACAGATAAAGCTTGTTTTAATAAACCTTCGCTGATTGGTGCGGCGCCATAATTGATTCGTTTTAAGCTGCTGAAATCACGCTGATCTAAATTTGGAACCGCAGTCAAGATAGCTTGAATCATTGCCGGCACCATAAATAAAATTTTCAGCTGATGTTTTTCAATGGCATCAACAACTGCATGCGGGTTAAAGTTACGATGAACGATAACGTTGACGCCCATCATCAGCGAATGAAACAAAGAGGCTACTGCGCCAACATGAAACAACGGTGCGATAATTAATTCATTATCGCCAATGCTTGAGCGTTCTTCTGCGGCAATAACACCAGCCATGGATAAATCGATTAAATTACGATGAGAAATAATCGCGCCCTTAGGTTTTCCTGTTGTGCCGCTGGTATACAATTGCGCGAAAGCGTCGTCGGCTTCTGTTTCGCAATAACTATCGCAATGAGACGATTTTTCAATAGATTGCTCGGCTATCCATTTTGACCATTGCAGCCAATGGCTTGGCAAGCTATCAGCTTCGCCAATCAGAATAGTTTCTGCTGATAAATGTAAGCGATCAATTAGATCGCATAATTTCGAGTCAGGTACGACGACTATCTTGGCTTCGCAATCATTGATGATGAACTCTAACTCTGGCCCTGCAAGGCGATAATTAAGTGGCACCGTAACTGCACCAATTTTTGCCGCGGCCAGAAAAATAATAATTTCTTCAATGCAGTTTTCGCAGATGACGGCAATACGATCGGATACGTTCACACCCGCGGCACTAAAGCCATTGGCGATTAACTGTGCCTTGGCGTTCATTTCGGAGTAACTCAGCGTCTGCTCTTGAGCCCCCTCAATTTGTAATAGCGCTAAATTATCGGGGCGCTGGCGGGCATGGTAATCAACGATGTGATCTATACGCATAACATTGGTCTTTTTGGTAGTGGCTCGCTTGATAAGTGCTGTCGTTCACGTAGCACAGTCATAGCACCTCTTTAAAAAAGCTCAGCATCGCCTGCCAAGAGCGGCGATCGGCCGTGGGATTGTAAACCGCGCCAAAGTTTGGGTCGTTAGCATCTGGTCGGGTAAAAGCGTGAGCGGTATGGCCGTAGGACAGCAGTTGCCAGTCCGCCTGCCTAGCGGTCATCTCCGCCTTGAATTCAGCTACTTGTTCCGGTGGGACTAGGGGGTCGTCCTCACCGTGCAGTACCAGAAGGCTAGCACCAATGGTAGCGGTGCAGTCTTGGCCTTTGCCCGCAAGGCCGCCGTGGAATGAAACCGCTCCGCGGATACCTTCGACATTGCCCCTAACTAGGTCCAGCACAGCAGTGCCCCCGAAACAGTAGCCCATGGCTGCCATACGCGATGTGTCGGTACCTGGGATGGTGCGAGCGGCATCCGCCGCTGCTTGCATGCGCGCCAACAACAAACTCCGGTCAGCCATGTAGGGCCCGAGCACCGCCCCGATTTGACTGATGTCCTCAAAGGTCTGACCACCGCCGTATACGTCCATGGCGAAGACGATATAGCCTTCCAGGGCCAGTTTCTGTGATTTTTCTCGCACCTCTTCGTTGAGTCCGTCCCAGGCGTGGGTAACGATCACCACCGGCAGCGGTCCCTTGGCATTGTTGGGGATGAAGTATTCGCCGCGGCAGATGACGTCACCGGCAGGGTATTCGAGGATGGTAGATGTGCAACTCATATTTTCATTTCCCGTTATGTATTCAATTCATGAACAATAATTAGAACGTGCTAGTGGTGACGCCGCCATCAACCACCAAGCTCTGCCCCGTGATGTAGCCAGCGTGGATGCTGCAGAAGGTAGCGCACACCGCGCCAAACTCATCGATGTTGCCGAAACGATCGGCGGGGATACGCCATTCGTCGATCCACTCCTGCACCACTTCCTCGTACGTGATTCCACGTTCTTTGGCCATATCCCCGAAACGTTGTTCCGCAGTGGCTGTGTGGTGCATGCCCGGCAGCAGGTTGTTGATGGTGACATTGTGCTTAGCAACGGACTTGGATATTGCCACGGTGTAATTGGACAACGCCGCACGGGGTGGCCCGGACAGTGTCCGTAATTCGTTGGGGAACTTGGAAGCGCCGGTGGAGATATTAATGATGCGCCCGAAACCGCGCTCACACATACCATCCACGGTGGCGCGGATAAACTCTATGGGACTGATAAGGCCGATCGCCAAGTGCTCTTCCCACTGGGCGACAGTTACCTCTCGAAAGTCCGTAGTAAAAGGCGCCGGCGAGCAGGTGCCCACCAGGATGTCCGGGGCGGGACACACTGACAGAATTTTCTCTCGCCCCTCGACGCTGGCGTGATTGGCGACAATGGTAATCACTGTGGCGCCGGTATCGCGCCGGATTTCCTCGGCGGCGGCCTCCAGGCGCTCCTCTCCCCGCGCTGTAATGTACAGCTCCACCCCTTCGGCGGCCAATGCTTTGGCACTGCCCTTGCCCAGTCCGGCGCTACCGCCGTTTACTAAGGCCTTGCGGCCCCTGATACCCAGATCCATAACCGAAAATTCCTCTATCTAAAACCTGCCACTCATTGATTTGGTGTCTATTGTCCCGAGCTACTGGGTGTAGCACACTTCAGGATCGCTTCCCTTCAATATAATCGTCGATCAACTCATGCAATCGGGAGATTCGGCTCTCCTGCCCCCCCAGATAGGAACCCCGGTATCCGCGGGAACGCATGCCCATCTGCTGTGCTGGAAAAATCGACATATCCTGATCGATGGTCAGCCCCATACTTTGCGTACCCGCCTCGAACACTTCGTGCTCCACCACCGCATCACGTTCCACCAAGCCAGCGGTCGTCCGCACAGGGCTATTAACCCCCTCCGGGTCAGGTGCATACCACCAGTTGTCGAACAAGCACTTCTCTGGATCGGTGGGGTGGGGCCTGGCGCGCAAGAAATGAAAGCCGTCCACCCACAAAGAAACCGCAAAATTCGGAAACAGAGTGTAATGGTAGGCATCTGTCAGTTGACTATCGTTGAGATTCTCGAAGTAATCGTAGCCCCTGCCCGGCCCCAGCTTACGACGTGCCGCCTGCAAGGCTTCGCGGGTCGCCTCACCACGCCCGGCAAAATCAGACGGGTCCAGCTCCCATTCCTTGAGGATACTCGCCAGAGGCTCTCCGATGGCTCCCTCCTTGTCTATCGCCGGGCCGGCGTAGCCACCCAGCATGATCATCCGTCCATGCCCCTCATCGGCCATATCAAAGCGCGTGGTTTTGTAGCTGGTATCGACCCCAGAGTGAATGCGCAGTTTTTCTACCTCAGCTCCTTTGGGACGATGTACCGTGTTGACGTGGTAAGACTCATTAAAATTATCCAGTACTACCTTCCAGTTCACGGGGGCCACGGTAGTCTTGGCCACATAGCGTTTCCATTTCTCTATGCCATAGCCACTCCAGTCTTCCCATACAGGGCCTAGAAATTCCTTCAGACTCACACAGTCGGGATTCATATTGACCCAGACAAAACCGGCGAAGGTTTCACAGGGAATTTCCTCCAGAACCAATTTCCCACAGGGATTCCCCTCAGGGAAATCGTCCGGATCCTGTACATAGTCCAGTGAACCATCAGGATTCCAGGCCCAACTATGGTAGGGGCAAATAAAACGGCGTACATGCCCTTTCTCTTCACTGACCAGCCGCTGGCCCCGATGTTGGCAAACATTATAGAAAGCCTTAACATCGCCATCCTTCTGTCGCACCATCAAAATGGATTCGCGGCCAACTTCCTCCTGCTGCCAGTCACCCGCATTAGGCATTTCATCCTCACGCCCAAGCAGCAACCAGATACGGGCCCAGACATGCTCCCACTCCTGCTCTGCGAACTTTTTAGATGTGTAACGGTGCCCTTCAAGTTTGTGACCGCGTAGTGACTGCTTGGGCCAATCAGGTAGGTCACGCGGAAGATCCGATGGTTGCTCTTGCAGTGACATTCTTTTCACTCTCCTTACAAAACTATTTATAACTTACTCAGCGCTCTAACAGACGACAAAATTGTTGCTAAACAGTACTGGTCCCGCAGACCTTCAGCTCATGGCGACTGATCAGCCAGCGTCCTTCAATACGACGCATATTGGTGTGATAAGTACCCCAGAGAGTGAATCGACCCTCACCGTCGGTGAGGTAATGCAGCGCCTGAACGTCGGAGCGCGTGCTGGCATGGTCCCCATCAACGGTGGCGAACTGTGGGCCAAGCAAGTGCTGGCTCGACGAGTATTTTTCCAGCGCGCTCCACACATAAGCCACAAAAGCGTCGCGGCCACGGTAAATTTCTGTGCCGAAGTTTACGGCTTCCACATCGTCAGCAAAGCAAGCAACATAGCGTGGCCGATCCCGTTCATCGACGCCGGCAGCATAGTTAAGCATAAGGTCTTGCAGCTCTATGCGGTCGCGAATGTATTCATGGGACATAAATCAAAACCTTTTATCAGTAAATTAAATCAGTACAGATTTACGCGTGCTCTACTTGCCATTGAATATCGGCTCGCGGCCTTCTTCATAGGCTTTAATCGCCTCCGCATGATCCTCACTGGGCCGGGTAATCAACATATGCGAAGAGACCATATCCAGGTGGGTATTGAGCTCCATAGATAAACTCTGCTTAACCGCACGTTTCACAAGTTTCATAGCCAGCGGCGCGCGCCCTGCAATGTTATGCGCGTATTCCAAAGTACGCTGCATGAACTCTTCGTCATCAAACACCTGGTTGACCATGCCGATGCGTAACGCTT
This sequence comes from Gammaproteobacteria bacterium, assembly GCA_032124375.1. Taxonomy (GTDB): domain Bacteria; phylum Pseudomonadota; class Gammaproteobacteria; order UBA9214; family UBA9214; genus UBA9214. The sequence goes on along the minus strand of JAQBDO010000261.1, from coordinate 3,886 downwards.
CTTCTGCTGTAATTGGCTCTGCTGCCCAGAACAATTCCAAGGCCTTGGCTTCACCGACTATGCGCGGCAGGAAGTAAGTTCCGCCATTACCTGGCACTAAACCAAAGGCGGTGTAACTGACACGAAAATTTGCACTGCGCGCTGCGAAGCGAATATCGCATTGAAGGCTGACATCTACACCGGCGCCTGAGGCCAGGCCATTGACCGCAGCGATCACCGGCTTGTCGATCTCGGCAAGTTTTTTGGGGATACAGTGGAGGCGATCCCAGAACTGTTCTTTAATCTCTACCGGTGTTGGCATCGTATGCGAGCCGAGCTTGGTCGTATCACCACCGCGACAAAAAGCCTCACCTGCCCCGGTGATTACGATTACCGCCACATCACTATTAGTCCGACACTCCTCCAGCGCATCCACCCAGGGAGGTAACATAGGTTCGTTTATTGCATTTAGAACCTCGGGCCGATTGAGCGTGATGACGGCAACCTTATTATCAATTTTCAGTGTAATGGGGGAGCTCACTGCCCTTCTCCTTGGTCCGCGTTGAGATATTTATCGAGTACCTGATGGAAGTGCCGAATGCGCACCTCCTGGTAATTGGCCAGTTCAATCTGCCCTGACTGCAGCGAGCGCAAACCTTTATGGACCATAGGGAGATTACTGAAGTCCTGATCAAAAACGGCCGCCAACCCCGCGTCGATGCCAGGGGTATCTGCAAGGGTCTGGTCTGCAGGAACAAACTGCATACTGGCATCCCGGGGCCGGGTTTCGGATTCCGGGAAGCGCATCATCAGCATGATTTCCATGGTGCACATTTCATGGCTGTCGTTGTAAGGCAGAAAACGGTAGGTGACGTTGGGGCGATAGCCTGCCCAAGGTGCGAAATTGGGGAACACGGAATAGAGAATGGCGTCCAGTACTTCACTGTGGGTCACAAACGGTGAGATATCCTGCTGGTACATTTCGGAGAAACGCTGGATATTCATTTCCCCAAGGTATTCACGTGAGGACATCCCCGCCGGCACTTCCGGCAACTCGCCCCCTGCTGCCACACCGTAAACCGTCAACCACTGATGCACGGACTGCTCCTCGGTAGTACCCGGTGCGTGGGGACTCACCACTCCCATCGGCGTGATTGTGCGACTGACAATGTCACTGAAACAATCGTATTGTGAATTGGAATCCCCAGTGTACGGCAACAACTGCGGATGAGTTGCCACTGTGTGATACGACTCAATAAACGCTTCGTGCGCCAGCTTCCAGTTGCAACGGAGCACTTTCTTAATGTGAAGAGCCTTGTAGGTGTTCTCCGGTGTCCAACGTTGGAAATGATCCACCATCACACCCAGGTATTCACTCAACGGCGGCGCCTTGCCGTCGATGTTAACGAATATCCAACCACCCCAGGTATCCACTCGCAAGGCGGGCAAATCAAAATTTTTCTCCTCGAGGTGGGGGAAATCCCACTGGCAAGGTGCGCCCTCAAAACCGCCCTCTAGATTCCAACGAAAGCCGTGAAATGGACAGGTTATATCGCCACTACTACCAAGCCCAGAGTCGGTCCCGGATTTTAACTGACGGCCCCGATGAAGGCAGGCGTTGGGATAGGCTTTAATCGATGTATCCTGCGTGCGTAGCACCAGAACCGATGTTGCCGCGATGTCGTGTACAAAGAAATCCCCCGGCTCGCTGATTTCAGTTTCACGACACAGTGACTGCCATACACACGGCCACAGTTTTTCTTTTTCAAGTTCGTGCTGTTGGCGCGTTAGATAACGATCTATCGGCAGAGGCTCAGAACCCAGGTAGGTCTCGGTAGTAGCTCGCAGCGCGGGTGGCACGGGTCGGGTCTCTCGATCCAGCAAGTCTTGGTAGGAAAGGCCCTTAAAACGCGCACCACCTTTTTTTGTTTTATCCAAAGCAACCTCTGTGTGATTAGTCTTGCTGCTTGTTGCGGCAATTTTGTGCTCTTAATGTCTATTGCTGCGACGATCCTTATTAAAATATTTTCTCCAAGCTATAGCTTGTTATCCTCAAGCTTAGGCACGCCCCAAGGTTGGTTTAACCTGTCCACTAGAAACCCCGGAAGGTTGATGGCGAGCGTTGTGAGCAGCACCATTTGCCAAGGAAAAGTAATGCGTGCTTTGTCCCGGGCCAATCCTCTGGCTATGATGTCAGCGGCTTTATCCGCGCCAATCAGGAAAGGCATGTTAGATGTATTACGGGCAGTCAAAGCGCTGGACACGTAGCCGGGGCATATCACCGAAACACCGATGCCCATGCCGCGAAAGGCACCGCGCAGTGCTTGGCCGTAATGTTTGACGGCTGCCTTGGAGGATGAGTATGCCGGCGATCTAGCCATGCCCGCGTATCCCATTACGGAGCTCATGACGGCTACTTGAGCGTTTCGTAAAGGATAAGGGCGACGTGCCGACATTACTTCCAGTGCGGGATGCACAGTATTGAATACGCCATTGACGTTGATATTGAAGGAGTCTACAGCGGCGCGGTGCAACCCATGAACCTCTGTTGCTCCCAGGGCCACACCAGCGTTGGCAATAACAAGATTAAGTGGCTGTTCGTTGTCGCAGGCAATGATCCAGCCCTTCAATCCGGACTCATCGGTAACATTACCGACCCAAGTTGACACGAAGGCACCGAGAGCGCGGCACTGCTCAGCAACATCATCGAGACGTTGCTGATCGCGACCACTAATAAACAAGCTGATCCCGGAGGCAGCGTAATGCAGAGCTAGTGCCCTACCAATACCGCTGGATGCGCCGGTGATTAAAATTGATCCTGGGTTGGAAAACCTGCGGCTAGAAAACATGGTGAGGCTGCGCCTATAGCTGTACTGGTTGGATTAGTTGTGTTTATCAAACGGCTTAGGCGCGGACAGAGTCATACCACTACAAACCAGCGGGCTGATAAGTCTCGGCTGGTTTCCAGGTTCCGTGGAAACAAACAGGCACTCGGTGTGACACTTTGGCTTTAGCAACGGGGCCGACTTTAACGTTCAGCGCATCAAACACACAAAGGTCGCTCATATTAGTCCCCTCGTTGTATACACAGCTAATCAAATAACCCTCACCTTCTGACCCTCCTTCTGTCGGTACAAACATTGGCTCAGAAACATAGCCGTCGACAAAGGCGTAACTATCTACTTCCTGAGTTTGAACATTGAAGTGAACGATCCGGTTATAAACATAATCGCTATCAGGAATTTTGGCCGCGAGAGTTTTATCTGTAGAAGTAAACCAAGTGTGGCTGTATTCGCGCATAGCATAGCGCTGATCGATCACCGGAAATTCGCCACTGACGGATTCATCAATGGTATAACCGGTAGTGATGGAAACAGGTTTGTCGCCTTCCATAGTGATTTCCCAGCGATTCATACGCGGATGAATATTAGCTGGTGTCGGCGTACCATCAGCCATTGGGAATAACGGAGGGGACTCAAAATGGCAGGCATCAATGATAATTTTTCCATCTTTTTCGAAGCCATTAGCAAAATGGAAAACATAGCAGGGATCCATTTCAATCCACTGAATTTCTTCCGGCGTGCCGTTTCTTGGCATAACACCAAGGTGTGCACCTCGTTCTGGCTCCCATGCGAATGGGGGGCCACCGACCATAGCGCGATCAAGGCTACCTGCGATGGGCAACACAGGAAACACAACGTAATTTTCTGTGACCACAAAATCATGAACCATCGATGAATAAGGTATTTTAAAAGTATGGTATTCCGTTAAAAAACCATCTTTATCGACCTTGTAATAACCCATATCGTCAGAAAAAGGCCCCGTAGCCATATAGCAAAAAGCAACCAACTCACCGGGAACCGGATCAACCTTTGGGTGGGCAGTCATTACAGTATTGAGTTTGCCG
>JAQBDO010000260.1:0-10546 GCA_032124375.1 Gammaproteobacteria bacterium | reverse complement strand
ATTCACTGAAAAAGAAAGAATATTCAGTATTTTCGTGGCTCAAGTTTGCCCTGCCCAGCCCGATTAGTTCTGAGCGGAAACGTTAGTTTAGGCATGTCTATCAAGTGGCTATATCTAAAACATGCTATCCCGGTTTTCAGTGAAGGACTCACATTACGATGTACGAAGACTACGAAGGCGCCACGCAGCCCAAAAAACTGAACAGACAAAAAGAGTCCGTGACAGAGCCACGATCTTTTACCGAACGCCGCACAATGAACCGATGGCAGTTCCGTGCCGACCAGGTTCAGATGCTGCATCAGCAGGTTCAGACCGAACTGATTATCAGCATGGTGGTAGTTGCAATTGTTACGACGGTATTTTGGAATGCTGCCCCTTATGAACTGCTCATTTCCTGGTCTGTCGCCATTATTGTCAGTGTCGGTGGACGTTCGCTGTTTATCCCCAGCAATAACACGGATGACCGTGGCAAGGACATCGATGTCTGGGGACAGCAATTTATTACCGGCGCAACCACTTCGGGATTATGCTGGGGCTCCCTTGGTGTCATCGCCGCCATTTATGGCGAATTATCGCAACAGATTTTTGTACTGGTTGTCGTTGCAGGCATGTCACTTACCGCCTATGTGTCCATGCAATCATCTCCCAGAACTATCAGTGCGTTTATTATCCCGGCATTATTGCCCATCACCGCATTTTTCTTTTACAAGGGCGACACTCTGTCGCTGGCACTTGGAACACTCGCCGTCATCTTTGCAGCGGTTATGTTGTTCTCATCCCGAGCCATGCGCAACATTCTGTCAAAATCCTTCAGCCTTGGTTCGCACAACACGGAATTGATCAAGAAACTTGTTGTTACCAGGGAAACGGCAGAAGACGCCAAAAAATATGCCGAGGAAATCAACATAAAGCTCCAGGAACAAATGCGTGAGCGCGAACAGGCCGAAGAGAGAACCCGCGACTCAGAACGTCAGATGAGCGCGATTTTCGACAGCATGCAAGACACTATCTACCAAACAAATATCAGAGGTTGCATACTCTGGACAACACCTTCAATTAAACAATTACTTGGTTATGAATCAGTTGACGTCGTTAATAAAAACATAAAGGAATTCTATGTTTGTGCAAGCGATCATGATGATCTAAAACACTCCCTTGATGTCAATTATGGCCGCCTGCAAGATTTTGAGACCCGCCTTCAACACAGCGATGGTTCACAAATCTGGACCTCCGAAAACTCACACTACAAGTATGATGCATACGGTGAAGTAGTCGGAATTGAAGGGACAATTCGTGACATAACCGCACTCAAACATGCCAAAGAAGCGCTTCACCAGGAAAAAGAACGTGCGCAGGTAACCCTCGGGTCAATCGGTGATGGCGTTATTACCACTGACCTGAATGGTGACATCGAGTATATGAACTCAGTTGCCGAGCAATCAACCGGCTGGAAGCTTGAAGACGCGCGTGGCAAACCAATGCTTAAAGTGTTCGAGGTTGTGGATGAAAAAACACTCGAACCACCACCAGACCCGGCATCACTATGTCTCGAACAGGGCAAAGGCACCATGCTTGCGGGCCACTTGTTGCTTATCCATCGCTACAGAAATCAACGACTGTCGGTAGAGGTCAACGCGTCACCTATACGCGACTCAAATGCGGACATCTCCGGCGTCGTGCTGGTATTTCATGATGTAACAGAACTGCGCGGACTGGCCAGGAAAATGTCCTATCAGGCAACACACGATTCCCTGACAGGCCTCATCAACCGACGCGAATTTGAAAGCCGTACAAAACTGGCCATAGACAATGCACGCAATGCTGACGTCCTTTACGCACTGTGCTATCTGGATCTTGATAATTTCAAGGTTGTTAATGACACCAGCGGTCATATTGCAGGCGATGAATTGCTTAAACAACTTACCGTCAAGCTACGCATGGAACTTCGCGAAGCAGATACACTCGCACGGCTGGGTGGAGATGAGTTCGGCATTCTGCTGGAAGATTGCCATATCAACAAGGCGCACGCACTAGCAGAAACTGTACGCCAGATTGTGGAAGACTTCCGTTTTGTATGGGACAACACATCCTTCAAAGTTGGTGTAAGCATCGGACTGGTCCCCATAAACACAGACAGCGGCACACTCAGCAATGTTTTAAGCGCCGCAGATTCCGCGTGTTACGTAGCAAAAGATCAGGGCAGAAACCGTATCCACATCTACCAGCCGAACGATGAAGCGTTAATGGAGCAACATGGCCAGATGCAGTGGGTGCAGCGGATCCAGGATGTGCTCGACCAGAATCGCTTCAGACTCTTTTTCCAGCCAATAGCAAAACTTGCACGCGCACCTGGTGAGAAGAACACCATCCATGGCGAAGTGCTGATTCGAATGCTGGATGACAACAACAAGATTGTTGGCCCCGGATCTTTTATTCCTGCTGCCGAGCGTTACCAGGTAATGCCGTCCATTGACCGCTGGGTTGTCTGCAATACATTTAACATGCTGATGTTGAACGATGCACGCGCAAATGGACAGATAAGCTCCTGCTGCATCAACCTGTCAGGCCAATCACTCTCCGACGGACGCTTCATGGATTTTCTTGTCGCAGAGATAAAAAGCAGTGGAGTACCACCAGAAATTCTGGTGTTTGAGATCACAGAAACAGCTGTCATCGCCAATTTATGCAACGCTTCAAAACTGATATCCACACTTCGCGAGATGGGTTGCCGGTTTGCACTGGATGACTTCGGTGTCGGCCTGAGTTCATTCGGGTATCTTAAAAACCTGGCCGTTGACTACCTGAAACTTGACGGTTGCTTTGTTAAAAATATGGTTAGAGACAACATCGATCATGCGATGGTACAAGCGATCAACCAGATAGGACACACCATGAATATAAAAACGATTGCGGAATTTGTAGAAGACGAGGAAACACTCGATGCCGTACGAAAGGTTGGCGTTGATTATGCGCAGGGTTACTTTATAGCAAAGCCGGCACCTATTGAAATTGGCTTTAACAGTGCGCCGGTTGACTTCTGCATGGAAGAGAATCTGCAGGACCCGGTGCAACTCAAGTCAGTCGCCACAAAGACTTGATATATTCAGCTAGTCCTTGTCCTCCATCCGATCCAGTTCTGCTTCCATCTCCGCATCGCTCATCGGCGCGTAGCCAGTCGACACCTCTTCCCCGTCAGACTTTTCAACATCCTTTCTATTAGCTGACCAGCCGGAAAAAAACAGTCCCAACTCAAATAACAACCAAACAGGTACCGCAAGCAATGTCTGCGAAATTACATCCGGTGGGGTCAACACCATTCCCAAAACAAAGGCACCAACAATAACGTAAGGCCTTTTCTCCCGCAACGCGGCCTGTGTCGTCATCCCCGTCCACACCAGCAGCACCGTAACTACCGGCACTTCAAAAGCTGCGCCAAAAGCAAAAAACAGCGTCAGTACAAAGTCCAGGTACCGGCTGATGTCTGTCATAACAGACACCCCCTCAGGCGCTGCCGCCGTAAAAAAAGCAAACACCAGGGGAAACACTACAAAATAGGCGAAAGTCGCACCGGTATAAAACAACACAGTGCTTGATGCCAGCAACGGCACTACCAGTCGGCGCTCATGCCGGTACAAGCCTGGCGCCACAAAAGACCACAACTGGTAAAGCACATAGGGTATCGCGATAAACAGGGCAAGAAACAGCGTCAGCTTGAAGGGAATCAGAAAGGGTGACGCAACCTCGATGGCAATCATACTGCCACCCTCAGGCATATGCGCCAGTAACGGGCCCGACAGCAGTGTGAACAGCGTATTCGAGAAGGGGATCAGCACGACAAATACCACCGCCACCACCAGCACTACACGCAGCAAACGATCACGCAGTTCTATCAAATGGTATAAAAGTGGCTGCTCTGCTTCGTCCAGCCCTGATCTATCCTGACTAGTCTGATTTTTCATTCGCACCAGACTCTGCCGAGTGCGTTACGGCATGCTTCGTTTCCACTGCCACAGGCGCAGAATGCCCGCCTGACTGCAACGGCTTCCCGCTCACAGCATCAATTAATTCTTCCAGCTCTGGAGAAGACGCCTGCTTCTGGAGTATTTTTTTTAGCTCTTCAGCAGCAAGCTCCTTGTCGATATCTGCCTTCACCGATGAAACAAATCCACGCAGCTTTCCCACCCACAAACCGGCAGCACGCGCAATGCGTGGCAGCCGCTCCGGGCCCACGACAAGCAAGGCAATCACCATGATAAAGAGGATTTCTGTAAACCCGATGTCAAACATGTTTATTCCGGCGCGATGCGGCTACTGGTAATGCACTCAGACCTTGTCTTTGTCGTGCCGTGTGACTTCAACATCGATAACACTACCACCATCCTTGTCTTCAATACTTTTATCACCGCCGTTGTCATCTTCCCCGTCACGCATGGACTGCTTGAAGCCCTTGATCGCCGTGCCCAGATCAGAACCCACATTCTTAAGACGCTTGGCGCCAAATAACACCAGCACGATAGCCAGAACAATTAATAACTGCCAAATGCTAATACCCATGATGTCTCTCCAGCTGTGCTAACACAGGAAATTTAAGATACTGCCAATAGTCATCTAGTTGTCGCGCGCTGCCTTTTCTGCAAGTCCTGACAGGCCGAAACGCCGTTCAAGTTCCTTCAGTACATCTCCGGGGCCGAGTCCCCGGGCAGACAGCATCACCAGCGTGTGAAACCACAGATCTGCCGTTTCATAAACCAGTTGCGAGTCATCATCCTCTTTCGCGGCAATAATGGTTTCCACAGATTCCTCGCCGACCTTCTTGAGGATGGTGTTCATGCCCTTTTCAAACAAACCGGCTACATAGGACGTATCAGCAGCAGCTGTTTTGCGCGCTTCGATAAGCTCTGCCAGCTTCTCCAATGTATCACTCACTTTGACTCACCTGCAATCTGTCTGCGCACGCTTCAACGCTTGCCGTAAATTGACTCGGGATCCTTCAGAACAGGCTCAACTGTTACCCAGTCTCCGTCTTCAAAACGCTGAAAAAAGCAACTGCGCCTGCCCGTGTGGCAGGCAATGCCGCCATGCTGCTCTACCTGCAACACCACCACATCATTGTCACAATCCAGACGTATCTCGCTGACTGTTTGCTGATGTCCTGATTCTTCACCCTTGTGCCATAACTTCTTTCTGGACCGCGACCAGTACACCGCTGACCCTTGCTGCGCGGTCAACTTCAGCGCTTCACGGTTCATCCATGCCACCATCAGGATTCTGCCATCCGCCGCATCCTGTGCAACGGCAGGCACCAGGCCAGCATCATTCCATTTGACCGCGTCCAGCCACGCTTCGCTATTCATGACCATCACCTGATAACGGCAAACAGTATCGAATTACAATCTTACCTCGATACCACAATCAGCCATATACTGTTTTGCTTCGCCAACGGTATATTCTCCGAAATGAAAAATACTGGCCGCCAGCACTGCGTCTGCCTTTCCTATCGTAACACCGTCTGCCAGGTGCTGAAGATTCCCCACACCACCCGAGGCAATCACCGGCACATTGACTGCGTCGCTGATAGCGCACGTCAGCGCAAGGTCAAATCCGTCGCGCGTACCATCACGATCCATGCTGGTTAACAGAATTTCCCCTGCACCGTATTCTGTCATGCGCTGTGCCCATTCAATCGCATCAATACCGGTAGGTTTGCGACCACCATGGGTAAAGATCTCCCAGCGGGCCGCTTCTCCTGCAGCGCTCACCTGTTTTGCATCGATGGCAACAACTATACATTGCGAGCCGAAACGTTCTGCCGCCTCTTTCACAAATTCCGGGTTAAAAACTGCTGCGGTATTAATGCCTATTTTGTCTGCGCCCGCATTGAGCATACGACGAATATCAGCAACTTCACGAATGCCACCGCCAACGGTCAATGGAATAAAAACCTCGCCAGCCACTTGTTCAACAACGTGTACCATGGTGTCGCGCTGGTCTGAACTGGCCGTAATATCAAGAAAGGTCAACTCATCAGCACCCTCCCTGTCATAACGCCTTGCGATTTCAACCGGATCACCCGCATCACGTATATCCACAAACTGTACACCCTTGACGACGCGTCCGGCATCCACATCAAGGCAGGGAATAATGCGCTTGGCAAGACCCATGATATTATCTCAGCCTGCCTTCGTCGCGCTCAGCTCATCAGCAAGCTTCTGCGCCTCCGCAAGATCCAGTGTGCCCTCGTAAATTGCCCGACCGGTAATGGCACCCATAATGCCCTCATCAGCCACTTTGCATAATGCCCGAATGTCATCCAGACTTGTGATGCCACCAGAGGCAATCACCGGGATACGAATTGCCCGCGCAAGCTCTACCGTGGATTCAACATTGATACCTTCCATCATGCCGTCCCGACCGATATCAGTGAAGACAATTGCCTCCACACCATCATCCTCAAAACGCTGCGCCATATCGATGACCGAGTGATGTGACAGTTTTGACCAGCCGTCGATTGCTACCTTGCCGTCCTTCGCATCCAGCCCAACAATAATATGCCCGGGAAACTCCACGCACAGGTCATTTATAAAATGGGGTGCACTGACCGCCTTGGTGCCGATGATGGTGTACTGCACACCGGCATCCAGATAGGCCTGCACGGTTTCCTCGTCACGAATACCCCCGCCCACCTGAATAGGTAAATCCGGGAATGCTTCTGCTACAGCTCTGATCGCAGCAGCATTAACCGGCCTCCCCTCAAAGGCACCGTTCAGATCAACCATATGCAATCGTCGGGCACCGGCTTCTACCCAACGCCGCGCTACCGCTACCGGGTCATCACCAAAGACAGTTTCATCATCCATGCGTCCCTGTCGCAGACGCACACATTTCCCGTCTTTCAGATCAATTGCAGGTATTAACAACATGTTTCAGGACTCTCCATTCCAGCCTACAAAATTTGACAGCAGCTGCAACCCGGCGTGCTGACTCTTCTCCGGATGAAACTGCACTGCAAAAATATTTTCATGCGCAATCACAGAGGCAAACTCGAGGCCATAGGGCGTCGTTGCAGCAATATCGCTGATGTCATCCGGTTGCGTGTAATAACTATGTACAAAATAGAACCGGCTGTTTGCAGGTACATCTTTCCACATATCATGCTCACGCTGTTGCTGCACCCGGTTCCAGCCCATATGGGGAATCTTGAGGCGGGCGCCACTGCCTTGCTCGCGCATATCAAGAGGGAAATGCATTACCTTCCCGGGGATTATACCCAGGCAAGCGGTCTCCTGATTCTCTTCACTCATATCCAGCAGCGCCTGCATTCCCAGGCAGACACCCAGCACCGGCCTGTCTGTGGCCACTTTTTTGACCAGCTCGTCCAACCCGGTTTTTTTCAGCTCGGACATGCAATCCCGAATGGCACCGACGCCGGGAAACACGACACGATCCGCCGACAGTATTTGTTCGTGGCTACTGGATACGATGACACGGTCCTTGCCGGCCACATGTTCCAGTGCCTTGGCAATGGAATGCAGGTTACCCATGCCGTAATCGATAATTGCAACAGATGTCATGATAATTAAACAGGCAATAAACTGACTATTTGGTGATTAGCTCAGAGACTTCCCTTGGTTGATGGCAACTGGTTACCCAGCGCAGAATCCGCTTCAAGCGCCATACGTACCGCACGACCAAATGCCTTGAAAATCGTTTCTGCTATGTGGTGCGCATTGTCGCCCCGCAAGTTGTCAATGTGCAGCGTCACCAATGCATGATTGCAAAAACCCTGAAAAAACTCATGCAGCAAATCAACATCAAAATCACCAATACGCGCACGCGGATAGATAGCGTGATATTGCAGTCCGGGGCGCCCGGAAAAATCGATAACGACACGCGACAAGGCTTCATCCAGAGGCACATAGGCATGGCCGTAACGGCGAATACCGCGCTTGTCGCCAAGCGCCATGCTCACCGCCTGGCCCAGGGTAATACCGACATCCTCAACCGTATGATGGCCATCAATATGCAAATCACCCTGCGCCTTTATGTCCAGATCCATCATGCCGTGCCGGGCCACCTGATCAAGCATATGGTTCAAAAAAGGCAAACCGGTATCAAATACAGCAATGCCGGATCCATCAAGGTTAACGGAGACACTGATCTGCGTCTCCAAAGTGTCGCGACGCACTGTCGCTTGGCGCTGTGACATAAAATATTACCTGTTAATAATCCTTGTTTATAATCCCTGTTTATAATCATAGACCTATAATACCCGAGATGCGCCTGCACAACGGGGCAACAGCAAACATATTACCATTTTACTGCCGGGGTTTAACCTCCAGCCAGAAAGTAACCGGGCCATCATTGACCAGAGTGACCTGCATATCCGCACCAAATTGCCCTCCGGCGACCTCAATGTGATGTTGTTGTGCCTGTTGCAACAGGTAATCAAACAAACGACTCCCTTCTTTAGGATCAGCTGCCGCTGAAAACCCGGGGCGCATGCCGCTACGCGTATCCGCTGCCAACGTGAACTGTGGCACCAGCAGGAGCGCACCACTCGCCTGGCAAACATTGAGATTCATCTTACCATCAGCGTCCGCAAAGACCCTGTAGCCAAGTAATCGCTCCAACAGCCGAGCGGCTTCAGTCTCGCGGTCACCTCTCTGCATACCGACAAGAACCAGCAGACCATGGCTGATTTCAGCTATACGGTCTCCCAGAACATCTACGTGCGCCCGTTGCACTCGCTGCAGCAGGCCAATCATCTGGCAAGCCACTGATAAGAATTAACAAAATGGAAAAGTTGTTGCATTGCTTGTCAGAATTAATCCATTGCCGAAAAACAAAGGGCGTGCAATTGCACGCCCTTTGCGATTTCCAGGTAACCCCGTCAGGGATGCTTACCGGACCAGAACCAAATCAGATAAACAGACAGACATCCGATTTCTGGGCAACCGGCAGGAAGGAGGTTGCACCAACAAAGTCAGTAACTTCCGGTATAAACTCACTTGAATCAAAGCCGAATACGTCAACGGTCATCTGACAGGCCACCATCTTCACCTCGGCCTCCAGACACAGGCTACGCAGTTCATCAACCGTAGCAACACCCTTATTCTTGAAGGTCTTCTTCATCAGTCCTGTCGCCACCTTCTCAAAACCGGGGACACCCGCCATCAGCAGGTTTGGCATCGGCCAGTTAAAGTCCTGGAACCACTTGGGACCAAACGGCATTTTCATTGGCATCGCAGGATTGCCCAGCGGGCTGATTTCAGCATCCAGATCTTTTTTCAGTAGCAACAGTCCGTAGAAGGTAAAGAAAATATCGACTTCCCAACCCAGCGCTGCGGCCGTTGATGCCAGGATGAAGGGAGGGTATGCCCAATCAAGCGTACCCTTGGTAGCAATGATGGACATACTGGGTGTTCTGGAAGCTTCAATCTTTTCCAGTTTTTTCGGTAACATTTCATCCAGCTTCTTATCAAGCCATGCATCCATTTGCGCATTGTCCTGAATATTTTCTGCTGACATTGACATAATATTTCTCCTCAAAGGACGCCCCATAACATCGCTAGATGCTTCAGGAATGATCGTGCATCTGTCAGAAATTTCCTGACGTAGTTTTATATCCTGAGTACGAGCAAGCAATGGATTGCCCGCATTCAAATGAACAGGATAGTTATTTGTATGAATGTATAAGTATATTTATCTGTTCTACTATGGTCAATTTATGTTTAACACTGCTCCCAAGGTAACCCATGAAAGCGCCAACCACCCACAACACTGCGATGGTGCATTTCGTCCAACTCTCCCTCAAAGCCCTCACTGATATTATAAACCCCGGTAAACCCGTTATTTAACAAAAGTTTGCCCGCTTCAAGCGAGCGCTTTCCGCTCCTGCAGATAAGTACTACCGGGGCATCTCCGCCGTGCTCGTCGACACCAATGCCGCCCAACATCACTTTTCGCACTTCTGTCACAAAATCGGGGTTAACAATCCAGTCCGGCTCATCAATCCAGGCAACATGTACACTTCCAACAGGATGCCCTACAAACAGAAACTCCATACTGGCACGCACATCAATAAGAACCGCTCTTTTATTTTCTTTCAAGAATTCATAGGCCTGTGGTGGCGCAAATGAAATAACTTCATGACTCATCAAACTTCCTCCTGTTGCAGTGGACACATCTACTACCCGCTTTCCACCAGGGAGACAGTACACTATCCATTATCCTGTCTCTCATCTTGGTTAGCAGCAACCAGCAGCATCTACATTACTACTGCAACATGAAAAATTAACTGAAACTACACCTATAAACAATTTATCCCATAAATCCTAAATTTATAGCCAATATTCAATAGAAATCACCACATTATCTTATAATGTATATATGTGGGAAAATTTCTATATAAATAGAATTTTAATGACTGATAGTGGTGAATAAATAACATTATCATGCAAGATTTCTTGATCAAGTCTGCCCTGAGGCACTGTGCATGGTTACCATTACCCGTATTACATGGCTTCGGTGTCTGTCTGGGCTGGCT
>JAQBDO010000259.1:0-10911 GCA_032124375.1 Gammaproteobacteria bacterium | reverse complement strand
GACTACAGGGACCGCGCCGCCCTGCGTCTGCTGGGCGATGAATGTGCGGCGATCACCACTGAATTTGAAAACATCCCGGCAGAAAGCCTGGAGTTTCTTGAGCAATACTGCCCGGTAAGGCCTGCCGCAACTGCGGTGCGCATTGCGCAAAACCGTATCGACGAGAAAACCTTTATCCAGGAGCACGGACTGGCGACCGCGCCTTTTGCCGCCGTCTATGAGGCATCGGACATTGACGACGCCATTCGTGGATTGAAGCCGCCACTGCTACTCAAGACGGCCTCCATGGGCTATGACGGCAAGGGCCAGATACAGGCAAGCACACTCGATGAAGTACGCCGTGCCTTCGCGCAAATGGGCGCTACCCCCTGTGTACTTGAAGAGCTGGTTGAACTGGAACGTGAAATTTCGGTTGTGCTGGTACGCGACGTCAACGGTCAGGCAGACGTTTATCCGGTCGGCGAAAACAGCCACAACAACGGTATGCTTGACACCACCATCGTCCCTTCCGGCGCGGACGCTGCCATCACAGAAGCAGCCATTGGCATGGCCCGGCAACTGGCCGATGCCATGAACTACTGCGGCGTACTGGCCGTTGAGTTCTTCTGCACACTGCAGGGTGAGCTACTTATTAACGAAATAGCACCACGTCCGCATAACAGCGGGCACTATACGGTGGATGCCTGCGCAACCTCACAGTTTGAGCAGCAGGTACGCATGATGTGCGGCCTGGCGCCCGGCAGCACACAGCTACTGTCTGCCGTTGTGATGACCAACCTGATCGGTGATATCTGGAATAACGGTGAACCCGCCTGGCAGCACGTATTGAACGAACCGGGCGCTCACCTGCATTTATATGGCAAACACGAAGCCCGCCCCGGACGCAAGATGGGCCACATCAACTGTCTTGCCAACGACGTGGATACCGCAAAGGAAGTCACTGCGCGAATCCGTGCCGCATTGAAGATATAAATAAACGCGCAGCCCTGCAGGACGGGTAAAGGAACGCAGTGACGTACCCGTCATTTCGGCGCCAATTTCTGACGGGTACGCTGCGCGTTACCCGTCCTGCAAATCCGGAAGCAACCACAACAACCTGTTCGGTGCTGAATAAAAAGCCGCTCCCGCAAGACACAACAAATGCGGTTACCCCAGACAGGGTTCAGACAGAAGGCAAACTCAGTATCCGTCTTGACTGTTCCTTGACGAACGTCTGAAAACCCTGCGCTACCAGTGACAGGCGCTTGCCGCTGCGGTGCACAATGTACCAGTTGCGCATCACCGGGAATTTCACCACATCCAGAATCACCAGGCGCTTCAGCGCCAGCTCCATTGCCAGTGTATGCATGGAAACAATCCCCAGTCCCAGCCCGGCCTCGACACCCTGCTTGATTGCTTCGTTACTGCTCATTTCCATCGGCGTCGACAGTGCCAGCTGATTCGCCGTGAAGAAACGTTCCACGGCAGAGCGAGTGCCGGAACCTTGCTCGCGCACCAGAAACGTTTCTTGCAGCAGTCGTTGCAATGGTATGTTTTTTTCCCCTGCCAGCGGATGATCCGGCGGCGCAATCACCACCAGCGGGTTCTCCAGGAAGCGCTCGGCCACCAGATCCATGTCTTCCGGTGGCTGACCCATGATGACCAGGTCGGTGCGATTCTCCACCAGTCCCTTCAACAGCTGTTCCCGGTTGGTTACATCCAGGCTGATCGCAACATCACCGTGTTGCTTGCAAAAGGTTGCCAGCAGGCGCGGCGCAAAATAGTTTGCCGTACTGGCCACCGCGATCGTCAGGCGCCCCCGTTGCAGCCCCTTCATTTCATCCACCATCTGCTTGAGCTCATCAAGCTGCGTGGTAATAGCGGAGGCATAACGGCCAAACTCCTGCCCGGCATCGGTCAGAAAGATCTTCTTGCCCAACTGTTCAAACAGGGGCAGCCCAACGGACTGTTCCAGTTGCTTGATTTGCATGGAAACTGCCGGCTGCGTCAGGTGTAAATCCTGTGACGCACGCGTAAAACTCAGGTTACGCGCCACTGCCGCAAAGATTTGTAGCTGGCGAAAGGTGATATTCATAAATAGATGCACAGCCTGCCTTTTACATAAAAACAATTTAAGTATAATACGTATCACATCAGCATACATTTATTACAAATGACGCAGCACTGCAGCTCGGGTTACGATGCACAACAAGTCATGTAATAAAATCTGACCTGTAAAACAAGGAACGCGTAATGGAAAGAACTGACAGTATGCCCCTGTGGGTTTTTCTCGCCCTGATGAATATCAATACCAGGAAAGGCGCACGGATACTCTTCTGGTGCAGCTTTGCGTTTACGCTGTGCTGCATTCCGCTGTCCTGGTACCTGAACGACTGGTGGTGGCTGGGCATGATGGTGCCGATTACCCTGTGGTATTGGCTGTCGATACGCTGGCTAGACAACCATTCTGCATGGAACTGATGCCCGCCCTGCACGACAACCCGGCATAAACAGCGTAATGCTCACCCGCATTACCAGATACCTGGGAATAGACTTCGGTAGCGTCAGCCACACCGAGCGACTGGTATCCACTGCCGGCGGGGTACTGGTCATTTTCTGCATCTTCGTCATTACCCGCGCCTCACTCGGACCAGACGGCACCCTGCTGATCGTGCCCTCCATGGGTGCCAGTGCCGTGTTGCTGTTTGCAGTCCCCCACGGGGCGCTGTCACAACCCTGGAATGTCTTTGGCGGACACATCATTTCCGCCCTTGTCGGCGTCAGCTGCGCGCTTGTCATACCGAACGAGATCATTGCCGCAAGCCTTGCTGTCGGGCTTGCCATTGGCGCCATGCATTACCTGCGCTGCATACACCCGCCGGGCGGTGCAACGGCACTGGCCGCCGTCATTGGCGGCGATATCACACAGACACTCGGTTACCAGTTTGTTATCACGCCGATTCTGATTAACGTGCTGATCATGCTGGTGGTCGCCGTCGCCTTCAATTACCTGTTCTCCTGGCGGCGTTACCCGGAGTGGCTGGGTGAACAAGCGCAACCGTTAGCCGGCGATACCCGTACTGTTTCACAGCGCACCATAGAGCATGCCGACCTGGTATATGCGCTTAGCCAGGTGGACACCCTTATTGATATCTCGGAACACGATCTGCTGCGTATCTACGAGCTCGCTACCGGACAGGCCAGTCAACGCCAGCTACAGCCGGGACAGGTAAAACAGGGACACTACTACAGCAACGGTGAATTCGGGCCCGACTGGTGTATACGCCAGATCGTGGACACCTCCCCCAGCAACGACCCGGACAGGGACAGGGTGGTCTACAAGGTCATTGCCGGCGCAGCACCACGCAGTTCAGCCATGCTGACACGCGCGGAATTTGCACGCTGGGCCAGTTATGAAGTGATCCGTGACGACGAAAACTGGAAGCGTATTGATGACGTCAGCAACCCGCCTTCTGGATAGCGCAAGGCCACTGACATACAATCGCACGCATTGCCTGCCCGGAGCAGACTAACAGGACCCGGACAATGAACGACAAAAAAGACTCCGAATCATCACGCCGGGTAGACGGTATCTACACCGCCCCCTGGGAAAAGGCCTTCAACAAGATCCTCACCCCGTTTGAGGAATTCATCCATCGCCAGACCACCAGTGGCCTGCTGTTGATGATAACCGCCATCCTGGCGCTGCTGCTTGCCAACAGCCCGCTGGACTACCTGTATCAGCAAATCCAGCACCTCAACGTGGGTATCACGATAGGCAGCTGGTCACTGCAAAACAACCTGCATCACTGGGTCAATGACGGGCTGATGGCGCTGTTCTTTTTCGTTGTCGGACTGGAGCTGAAACGCGAGATCCTGTTTGGTGAACTGGCAAACCCGCGCCGGGCGGCACTGCCCATCGTGGCTGCTATCGGGGGTATGGTGGTGCCCGCACTGATTTATTACGGCATCAATCCGGATGGCGATGCCGCACGTGGCTGGGGCATACCCATGGCCACGGATATCGCCTTCGCACTCGGCGCCATCGCACTGCTTGCCAGCCGCGTACCCAGGGCGCTGATCACCTTTCTGGTAGCACTGGCCATTGTGGATGACCTCGGTGCAGTCGCTGTTATCGCCGTGTTCTATACAGAAACCCTTTCAATGGGCGCACTCATCACGGTAGCGGGCCTGTTCGCGCTGTTGATGGTGCTGAATATTTCCGGCGTCCGCAGCATCCTGCCCTATTTTATCATTGCCATTTTTCTCTGGTATGCCATGTACCTGTCCGGCGTGCATGCCACGCTTGCGGGTGTGCTCGGTGCCTTCTCGATCCCCGCACGACCAAAATACGACCCGGACAAATTCAGCCAGCAGGTAAAAGAACTGATAGAACGTTTTGATGCCAGTCACGTATCCGGCCAGAGCATCATGTCAAACGACAAGTTGCGCGGCATCGTGCAAACACTCAGCAACGGTATACAACAGGTAGAGGCCCCGCTGCAGCGACTGGAACACGGCTGGCACCTGCCGGTTGCCTACCTGGTGATCCCGATATTTGCACTGTTTAACGCCGGCATCCCGCTGGATTTTTCCGGCATAGGCGAGACCCTGGGCCACCCGGTCACCATGGGTGTCATGTTCGGACTGATGGGCGGCAAGATCATTGGTATTGCCGGCACCTGCTGGATCGCGCTTAAACTCGGCATCGGGCAATTGCCTGCAGGCACCCGGTTTACACAGATTATCGGGGTTTCACTGCTTGGCGGCATCGGCTTCACCATGTCCATCTTCATTGCCGAACTGGGTTTTATACATCAGCCGGAACTGCTGCTGATGGCCAAGACAGGCATTCTGTTTGCCTCGTTAATAGCCGGCGTCTTGGGCTTCATCTGGCTCTACCTGGCCAGCAGCAAAGAGGCACAGGCAGACACAGACGCGTAACCCGATGCGGGACGAATAAATAACCCCCGGATGCCACGCCGCTTCATCCGGGCTATGACCATGATCCCTGCATGCAGTCATCACTGTGATCGATCCAAAACACATTAATCTGCCCATCGCCGCATTGCTGCTTGCCAACCTCGTGCCGATTGCAGGCGTGCTCTACATGGACTGGGACGTTGGCGCCATCGTGGTTCTCTACTGGGCCGAGAACCTCATTGCAGGCAGTTACACCCTCCTCAAAATGCTGCTGGCCGGCGGCAAGGGTACAGCGTTTCACATGGTGTTCTTCTGTATACATTACGGGCTTTTTTGCGCCATCCACGGACTCGCCGTGCTGGAACTAACGGG
The DNA here is from genome assembly GCA_032124375.1 of Gammaproteobacteria bacterium. Taxonomy (GTDB): domain Bacteria; phylum Pseudomonadota; class Gammaproteobacteria; order UBA9214; family UBA9214; genus UBA9214. The sequence goes on along the minus strand of JAQBDO010000259.1, from coordinate 5,637 downwards.
GTTTGCCGGGGAACTGACCGAGATACCCGCACAGGACAGCTGGCCCGGCCCACTGATCCTGGTACAGGAATTTGTCAACCTGTGGCAGCAGATAATCAACGCTGCTCCCACACAGTTCCTGTGGGCAATAGCCGGGCTGGTACTCAGTCATGGCGTTTCCTTTGTATTGCTATTCATCGGCACAGGGGAATACCGCTATACCACTTCAAAGAAGCTCATGCATGCCCCCTACAAACGCATAGTCGTGCTGCATGTCGCCATCATTGCCGGTGGATTTCTGGTCACCCTGCTGGGTTCTCCAGCCGCACTGCTGGTCGCGCTGGTTGCGCTCAAGACCGGAATGGATATCATGCTGCATAATCGCTCGCACAACAGCGATCCCCAGAAGGAGAGCAAGCATGGAAATAGGCGGAATATTCGGACTGCTGATACTGATCGCTAACGTCTGGGCTATTCTCAATATCTTTCAGAGCTCCGCAGACACCGTCAAGAAGGCACTATGGATTGTGCTGGTACTGGTACTGCCGTTGCTGGGTGTCATCATCTGGTACTTTGCGGGACCCCGCGAGGGCTGAATGCAGCCGGCCTGCAGCAGCACCTCAAACAAAACCTGCCATGCTTGCACCACAAGACACACACGGCCCGGGCATACGCCTGCACCCGCCGATCATCTATGCCATCAGTATTCTGTCAGGCATCGGGCTGAATAATCACTGGCCGCAGGCCATGCCGTATGACATTAACGGCTATGCCTGGGGGGGCATACTGATAGCTCTCGCCATCGCCATCGCGGCCTGGTCGTTACTGCATTTCCACAAGGCCGGTACCGATGTTCGCCCCGACAAACCGGACAGCAGCCTGATCACCAGCGGTCCTTTCCGTTTTACACGCAATCCGCTCTATATCGTCCTGACACTGACACAGATTACGGCGGCACTGTGGCTGGATAACCTGTGGATACTGTTGCTGGTTATTCCATCGGTTGTTGTCATTACGTTTTATGCGATTGCACGGGAAGAACGCTATCTTGAAAGACTCTTCGGGCAGGACTACCTGGACTACAAAAAACGCGTACGCCGCTGGTTATAATGGGCATACTCGATAATCTCCTTGGCAAAAAATCACACTCTCCGACCGCTGTTCAGGAGCTTGGCAAGATTATCGATCGCTTTGCAAGTGCCTCTACCGTGGGTGTCGATCGTGAGGATCTTGCACGTTATCCTGCACGGCAATACAAGGTCATGGCGTTTCATTACGGCGCCATCGATTATCTCTCGCAACAGCATGACCTGGATGAAACCCAAACACTCGGCGTGTTTGTTATCTTTTTGAATAGCTACTTCAGCATGCCCATTACCGAAACCGGCAGTATCAGTGAACGCCTGCAGGGCTTCCGCGAGAAACCCGACGAACACCGCTTTATGGAAGCAGGCGCGGATGCCTTCCGCCGCTGGCATGAACACGATGAACGCCGTGCACCGCAGGAACTGGGTGAACTGCTAAAAGAAGCTTGAGCAGCCGCACTCTAAGCAGTCTGCTACGAGAAGTCCGCGCCTGCCGGACCTGCGAGAATGATTTACCGCTCGGTCCCAATCCGGTTGTGCGCGCCCACAGCAAGGCACGCATTCTTGTTATCGGACAGGCACCGGGCACCCGTGTGCACCAAAGCGGCATTCCCTGGAATGACCCCAGCGGTGACCGGCTGCGTGACTGGATGCAACTCGATCACGAACAATTCTATGACGAGCGACAGCTGGCCATTATTCCAATGGGATTCTGTTACCCGGGCAAGGGCAAGTCCGGTGACCTGCCGCCACGCCCGGAATGTGCGCCGCAATGGCACGCGCGCCTGCTGACTGAATTACCCGCGCTCAAACTCACCGTGCTGATCGGGCAATTCGCACAGCACTACTATCTCGGCAACCGTCGTCGCAGCCTGACTGACACAGTGCAGGACTGGCAGGCCAGCCTGCCGAACTATTTTCCGCTACCCCATCCGTCACCGCGCAATATCCGCTGGTTCCGCAACAACCCATGGTTCGAAGCCGAGGTGTTACCCGATTTTCGCAAGCACGTCAGGGCAGCGCTGAATTAAGAAAGCAACATAAACCACTTTTTGATTACGGTTATTAGCCAATTATGAAGATAACTTCCCTGCCGGATGCACGCAATGACAGGCACGCAGGCGACGGTTTCTGTTAACATTCTCTTATCATGCCGCAATCCCTCTACCCGCTACTCAACCAGATAAATTCTCCTGCCGACCTGCACCGTCTGGAGGATACGGAGCTCGTCCAGCTCGCCGCGGAGCTGCGCGAGTTCCTGATTGAATCAGTCTCCAGCACCGGCGGACACCTGTCGGCAGGCCTGGGTACCGTGGAACTGACCATTGCGCTGCACCGGGTTTTCAATACACCTGAAGACCGGCTGGTATGGGACATCGGGCACCAGGCCTACCCGCATAAAATCCTCACCGGTCGACGGGAAGCCATGCACAGCCTGCGTCGCCAGCACGGACTGAGTGGTTTCCTTAGCCGCGCGGAGAGTGAATACGACTGTTTTGGTGCTGGCCATTCGAGCACCTCAATCAGCGCAGCACTGGGCATGTCGGTGGTAGCCAGCATGGAAGGCAAGGATCGCAAGACAGTCGCCATCATCGGTGATGGAGCCATGACCGCAGGCATGGCCTATGAGGCACTGAACAATGCCGGTGATGCCGACAGCGACCTGCTGGTGATACTCAATGACAACAAGATGTCAATCTCGGGGAATCGCGGGGCCTTGCACAATCACCTCGCACGCATCCTCTCCGGCAAGGTCTACACCGGCGTCCGCAAACGCGGCAAAACGTTTCTCAGCAAGTCACCACGACTGAGCCGCTACGTGCGGCGCTGGGAAGAACACACGAAGGGCATGTTCCTGCCGGGCACACTGTTCGAGGAACTTGGCTTTAACTACATTGGCCCGATTGACGGCCATGATGTCCCGTTGCTGCTGACGACCCTGCGCAACCTGCGCAGCCTGCAGGGCCGCCAGTTTCTGCACATCGTTACGCAGAAGGGCAGGGGCTATCAGCCGGCTGAGCAGGACCCCTGCAACTACCACGGTGTTACCCCGTTTAACCGTGCAGTTGGCATGCAGAAAAAGTCCTCTGCTAAAAAAACCTATACACAAATATTCTCGGACTGGTTGTGTGACACTGCAGCGACTGACGAAAAACTCGCTGGCATTACACCCGCCATGCAGGAGGGCTCCGGACTGACAGCATTCTCCGAGAAGTTCCCGCAACGCTATTTTGATGTCGGCATTGCCGAACAGCATGCACTGACATTTGCCGCAGGCATGGCCTGCGAAGGCATGAAACCGGTGGTTGCCATTTACTCCACCTTCCTGCAGCGCGCCTACGACCAGTTGATACACGACATCGCACTGCAAAATCTGGATGTCACCTTTGCTATTGATCGCGCCGGTCTGGTGGGTGCAGACGGGGCAACCCACGCGGGCGTGTTTGACCTGAGTTTCCTGCGTTGCGTGCCCAACATGGTGGTTATGGCGCCGGCCGATGAACGTGAATGTCGCCAGATGCTGACCACCGCCTACCAGTACGCAGGACCGGCTGTCGTGCGTTACCCGCGCGGCACAGGACCTGGCGTAGCCCCGACAACAGCACTCGACAGTCTCCCTATTGGCAAGGCAGAGATATGCCGCCATGGTAGTGAGGTGGCCATTCTGGCCTTCGGCAGCCGCCTCGCTGCTGCACTGCAAGCCGCCGATAAAATTGATGCCACCGTGGTCAACATGCGCTTTGTAAAACCACTGGATATAGATGTAATTACCGCCATGGCGAAGCAGCACATGATCATCGTCACCGTCGAGGAAAACGTGCTGCAGGGGGGCGCCGGCTCGGCAGTGAACGAAGTCCTGCTACAACAAGCGATCAACAACCGCATTATCAATCTCGCCATCCCGGATGCCTTCATTGACCATGGCGACCATGAACAGCAGCTCGCAGAATGCGGCCTGGATGCCAGCGGCATTATTGCTGCAATCGCGGCCGCCGGTTACGGCAACACCCTGCCCCCGGCCGAGACCATAAGCAAGCAGGCTGGCAACTGAACGGAGAGTCGGGGACCGTGTAAACATCGGTAATGAAATGAGCAGCTCTAAAGAGATTTTTTTCCGCAGCAAGGAATCTGCCCGTGAACAGGTCTCATTACCCGCACCACTGTTTAACCGCTGCCTGCTGCTGTTAAACCATTCCACCAGCGCACATGTCTTTGTGCCTGTTCGCAACATGCAGTTCCAGGCCGTGATTGACAGGGACGAGATTATTTTTGTTGATAATCATGGTTATGCCGTCGAGGGTGAATACGGTGGTCGCCTGATCGTGCTGGCATGGGAGCTTGAGTTACATGGCCCGCGCGACTCATTGAACGAGCCGGTACCCATTGAGGTCGTTTACTACGGTGGGGCCGGGCACGAAACGCATCGTCGACTAATGAGTGAATTCCCGAAGACGCTGGACAACTATGAGGCCAGGTTAAAAAAAGACCTGCCAGTAAACAAGATGGCTAGCATTCTGCCGTTCAAACAACGGTAGACCGGTTAATCATGGCTGCCACGGGTCAGGCCGCACAGCCCACCCAGAAGGACATATCCTTGTCGAGAAACTCCCGCCATGACATGTAGTGGGTACCGTCGCAGGAGAATGTCAGGCTGATCAAGCCATTGAAAATATTGATCGAGGAGGAACGCAGGTACAGCGTTTCATCGGCGGTACGCAACTGGCGCATACCGTTCAACACGCTGGCAACCCTGTCCTGCGGAATGGCCGCATCCTCCGGGTAAGGGCAGCGTGGATACAACATGCAGATATCCGGATCACTCAGCACCTCGTGGTCAAAAATCCGGTAGCGATACGGGTCATCCATAAACCAGACCGTCGCGCGACTGCTGGAAAAATGGATCACGGCCTGGAACAGGCCACGCTCGGTTATCAGATCCTCAAGAATCGCACAGGCCGGGTCCATATTCCGGTCCATCAAACTCTCGACACGCTGCTGCTGGAACACTGTACCGCGAATCGACGGATCACCCTTGATCTGGCGCCAGTCTGCAGATTCTTCATAATGTTCGGTGGTGGCAGGCAGGTCACGCAAGTCAAAGTCGGCACCGATATAACCCAGCACCTCGTCATCACGGCGCACCACCTGCAGGGCCGTCAGTGATGGACGATTAACGCGCAAACTCAGATAGGCATCGGAGAGCAAAAAACCCCACGGCGGCACCTCCTCGCGCATATACGGACGACCCGAGCGATCACGACCATAGTGCTCCGGGAGCAATCCACCGATGCTGATATTGTCGCTGATCTGAACACCCTTGCTATCCATCGCGTACAGAAACAGGCAATGCGGCACAGAGTGGAAACCGTCGTTCAGAACAATGTCCATGTTTTCGCGCGAACCCCACACCTTGGCACACTTACTTGCCAGCTTGGCCAGCGGAGCCGACAGCATTTCAGCCAGCGCGACACGCTGATAGTGAATGGCATTCTTTAATATCTCGTTCATGCGCACAGTATATACACGGTCACGTTTCAGAGTCATGACCTATCTGTTAAAGATTTATTGGATT
>JAQBDO010000258.1:0-10840 GCA_032124375.1 Gammaproteobacteria bacterium | reverse complement strand
GCAACTCGTTCCAGCTCCACGCGTCCATCACTTCGGGAAGGCGCGAGCAATGTTCTGTTGCCGGCCAGTCCTCGGCTGGCAGAGAGGTCATGACGCGGAACGGTAATTGTTTCCCTTGAAAGGCTGCGCCGGGTTCCTGTCCGGGCGAGGTCAGTTCTGTGGATATATAGTGAATTTCCCCGTTCAGCCTGAAGGCGAGCTGCAGGCGTGCACCGGTCAGGCAGGCTGCTGTTTTCGTGATGACAGCAGTGTTCAGGTCTGCTGGCGGAGGGATGTGGTCGCGTACATCTTCCTCCTGCAGGGGATGCATGCCCGCGCAGGATAGCAGCGCAGCCGCTACGGCCAGCGCAGCAAAAAAGGATCTGGTTTGCAACAGCTTCCCCGTATGGTGCCGGCACAGTAGCTGTCCGGTTCAGATATGATGACTGGAGCCTGTATTAAACATGGACCCAGCGCACGCCTTCCAGTAACACCCGAATCACCCCGCTGACCAGTAGTGCCACGCCCACGGACAGGGCTATGGAGAAAAACGCGTCTTTGCGTCCGATCGTTTTGAGCATCACTGCGAACGTGGAGATGCAGGGGATGTAAAAGGTCAGGAAGATGAGGAAGGTCATGATCTGCACCCAATCGAGATAAGCGCCGATTTCGAAACTGCCAAGGGCCTGATAGATCATCAACAGGGATAGTTCCTTGCGCAACACGCCAAACAGGATGGGTACGCCCAGCACCACCGGCAGGCCCAGCCACCAACTGGTGACGGGTGTAAATACGGTGTTAATAACATTGTCGGCACCGATATGTGTGAGCAGCGCCAGCACGATGCTGCCACCAACCAGTAACGGTGTCACGATGGTGAGGATATCGCTGGTGCGCATCCAGGTTTTGCTAATGAGCGCACTCGCGGTGGGCATTGCATAGGGAGGGATCTCGATGACCTGTCCGGGGCCGGTTTCGGGATAACGGCGCGTCAGCAGGCGTCCCAGTACCGCGATCACGATCATGGTGAGCATGAACACCGCGAACACACCGATACCGCCGAGATATTTTGCGCCGATGGCAAGAATGATGGCAGAGCGTGCAGAGCAGGGCACAAAGGTGATAAGCAATGACGCGACGATGCGGTCACGGCCGCTGGCCACTGCAGCCGCTGCGGATATGGCGGGTACATTGCAACCGAGGCCCAGCAGGAATGGCAGGGCAACACCACCATGCAAACCGATTTTGTGAAAGCCGCGATCCACTACAAACGCGATGCGCTGCATGATGCCTGCTTCCTCCAGCCACACCAGTAACAAAACCAGCGGGATCATGTAGGGAATAACGATCCCCACCAGGCCGATAAGACCGTCTGCTACTGCGCGACCCACCACGCCGCTGGTGGTTTGCGGTTGCCAGGCGGATATCCAGTCGATCAGTTTTGCAGCAGTGATGCTGTCCAGGTAGGTGCTGCCCTCGAAGACGACAAACAGCACCAGGGCAAAAACACCGAGACTGCCCAGTAACCCCCAGTGCGGGCTGAGAAACAATTCGTCCAGCCAGTAGCGCCAGCCGTGTCCCTCCTGGGCCGGGCCCAATCGGGTGGCGGCCTCAAATAAAGTGGCCGCCCGGTGATGGCGGTCTGCATGCAGTTCCTCTTCCAGTGGACGCGGCAGTGTTTGTTCAGCCGCAGCGCGTAATTGCAATAACTCCGGCAGCCGCTCCGGAAAGTGCTGCCCCAGTTCATCCATGAAGTAGTGGTCGTTGGCCGCTACTTGCATGAGCAGGAAGGAGTAGGGAACGCGGAAGGCCCTTTGTAACCTGGGGTCGTGCAACGCCTTCCTCAGGGGTTGCAGGGCTTTTGAAATATGTTCGCTGGGCCGTTGGGGATGCGGATATTCTCCCTCGCGCACGGCATTAGTCGCTGCGCTGAATAGTTCCGAGATACCATGACCCATCAGCGCAACCGTCGGCACGACCGGTATTCCAAGCTGCTCACTCAAGGTGTTGCTATTGATGTGTAATCCCTTTTTCCTGGCCTCGTCCATCATATTCAATGCCAGTACCATGGGCTTGCCGATTTGACTCAGTTCCAGGGTGAGTTCCAGGTGTCGCTCCAGCGCTGTGGCATCCACTACCTGAATGATGACGTCGGGTGGCGCAAAGGGTGCTGGCGGTGCGCCCTGTTCGTGCGCCGACACCGGCGGCAGCTGATCGCCCCATAAAAGGTACTGCAAGGTGACCAGGTCTTCATGGGGCAGGTCGTTCAGCGACTGGATGCTGGGCAGGTCCACCAGCCGGGCTTCGTCGAAGCCTATCTGGACCGGGCACTCACCGTAGGTACGGTGGGTTCCTGTCAGTTCCCCGGTATGAATCGACGTCGCAGACACCGCCTGAAACAGCGTGCTCTTGCCACTGTTGGGCATGCCCACGAGGGCGATGCGTAAACGCTTGTGGCCATGAAACACCGGGGTCAGCAGCGGGACGCTGAATTGTTGGCTGGCCTGCTGCTTTTTCTTCATTCAGATTACGCCCTTTTTCTCCGTTGAATTCAGTAAACGGCCCCTGGAATCCATGTGCTGTTTTCCCGATTTGAGGTATATCCTGCTAATTCATTTCCGAATTACGCTACACTTGCCCGGCCTGCAGGGCGGCCGCTGGCAACGTTTCGTAGTCCGGGTAAGTGTAGCGTAACCCAACAATGCCACAATAATAGCAACGGCTCGCTTAAGTAAGTACCCATTGTCACTGACTATGGTTTTGTGAACCATAGTCGGCACCTTATTCCATTAACAGGCTATACAGGAGGAAAGAATGAATGATCCGCAAGAAATAACCGGGGGCATCACTGTCAGCGATGTGATGAGCAGCGAGGTACACTCCGCCGAGGCAGACTGGTCGCTGGACATGCTGGCCGAGTTCCTGATTGATAACAGTATCTCCGGAGCCCCCGTCACGGATGCAGATGGCGAACTGGTGGGTGTGGTGTCCATGACAGATATCGTGCGTCAGAACGGGACGGCGGGTAACAACCCGGGTTCGGAGGCTGCTCACGATGTCTACCGGTATGAACTCGAATGCCACCTGAGTCACGAAGAAATCAAGGTATTCCACACTCAGTACGAATCACCGGTCGAGGTGCGGGATATTATGACCCCCATGATTTTCAAGGTGGCTGAGGGTGACAGTATAAAGGAGGTGGCGGAGACGATGCTGAAGGGAAACATTCACCGCGTGTTTGTAACCCGTGGCAACAAGTTGATCGGTATTGTTACCACCATGGATATGTTGAAGGTAATTCGGGATATCTGAGTAATTCCGGTTTGTCCCTTTTTGCCACTCCTGCAGTCATTGACATGCCTGCGGCTGGAGACCGCGGAGGGGCGCTGCTGCAGTAAAAAATGATTTTCAGGGTTACACTTCGAATATGTGGTGTCGTGAAAGGAGGGTTTAATCATGTTTCTTTACAACTGCAGCTCTGTTCGTGCCGGTGACCCGGAAATACCGCCGGGAAACCCGCCCGAGATGCCGCAACCGGATGTGCCGCCGGAAATTGCTCCGCAAGGCCCGCCCGAGACCACGCCGGAACCGCCGCTGGGAGTGCCGCCGGGACAGCCCGTTGAAATCCCGTCGCAGCGCCGGGTGAGATCTGAGCCTGCCGGTTAGCTCCGGAGTGAGATGCAAGCGTCCCTGAATCAGCAGATTGCCATGAAGCTTGCCCAGGCAGCGGATTTGCTTGAGCAGCAGGGGGCCAATCCGTTTCGGATATCGGCGTATCGCCGTGCCAGTGAGACTGTCTCGCGGCTGGAGCAGGATATCGGTGAATTGGCCGGGACCGCGGGCACTGCCGGCTTGATAGCACTGCCCAATATCGGCAAGGGCATCGCCAGTGCGATCCAGGAACTGGCGACAACCGGTCATTGGGCGCAGCTGGAACGACTGCGCGGCACACTTGACCCGGTGCACCTGTTTCAGTCGGGCCCGGCATCGGGCCGAAAATGTCTGAGCAAATAGACAAAACCTTGCACGTCGATACGCTCGAGGCCCTGGAAACGGCCGCCTACGATGGTCGCCTGGAGCAGGTGCCGGGGATCGGCGTCCGCCGTATTGCCGGTATCAGAAGTGCACTGAGCGCCTTGCTGGACAGGACCCGCAGTCGGCCGCGCATGCAAGTCACGGACGGGCCCAGTGTTAAAACCCTGCTCGAAGTTGATTCTGAATACCGTCTGAAGGCGAAGCAGGGCAGGATTCCCGTGATTGCACCCCGGCGTTTCAACCCGCAAGGCAAGGCGTGGTTGCCGGTGTTACATACCGACCGTAACGGCTGGCATTTTACCGCGATGTATTCCAACACAGCGCGTGCCCATGAGCTGCAGCATACGCACGACTGGGTGGTGCTGTATTTCTATGATGACGATCACCAGGAAGGGCAGAGTACCGTTGTCACCGAGTCACGCGGAGCGCTAATGGGCCAGCGTGTTGTGCGCGGGCGCGAGCTCGAATGCCGGGCACATTACAAGCCGTTAGCCGCGCGTTATTAGGCAGGGTTGCAGGACCGAATGAATTTGGTCCTAAAGGTGTAAGCTGTTGTCCCCGGGATCTTCTCTTGTCAGTTCCGCGACCAGCTGCAGCGACCGGGCATGGTGGCTGCCTTGCCAGTAGATTTGCTGGCATGACGTACACATCCTGAACGACTCGAAATATTGCCTTGTTTTTGGCTCCAGGCGATCCTCGATCAGCTGTTTGTCAACTGCTTGCAGCTGCCCGTTGCAACGGGTGCAGCGGCTGAAGGGCAAGACCAGCCGGTACAGGTCAAATCGGGACAGGACTTCTCTTACCTGCAGTCTTGGCCGGACCGCACGGACGAAGTAACCATGGGTGATGATCTTGCGCTGCAGCAGCGCCCGGTCACGCGTCAGCACGCACCGGTGTTGGTCACAGGAGAGGGTTGCCACGGTCTCGTCGTCGAAATCATTCTGGTACAGGCAGTCAAATCCCAGCAGCCGCAGGTAACGGGCGAGGCGACCCAGGTTGGTATCGAGAATAAACGCAGGGGTGCGCAGTGGTGCCGGGCGCAGGCGTACCAGCGGGCTGATATCCAGACTCTCGAAGACGGGGTACACGCTGATGCGATCCCCGTTTTGCACGATGCAGGAGAAATCAACGGATTGACCGTTAACCAGGATGATATCCACTTCCGTGTGCGGTACGCCAAACGACTCGATCAAGTCCTTGACCGAGGTGCGCCGGTCAAACGCATGCGAAAATGCTATCTTGCGCAACCCGGGTGCCAGGAAGTCATTTAACTCTTCGTAGAATCGCAGTTGTACCCGGGCCATGCATTTCACCACAAGCCATTACTGTAAGAGTGTCAGTCGAGAGCCCGTTTCCATAAAAACGCTGAGGCTTCTTTATTCAACCCGAAAGTAACCAATCACGCCATCACGACATTCCAGCAGTACGCTGCCATTGATGTTCTTTTCCAGTACGTTTTTCAGTTCATCCAGGGTGTGAATTTCTTCTTTATTCGCAGTAACGATTATTTCACCTACAGACCATTCCATTTCATCTGCCTGGGTTCCCTGGTGAATGTGCGTGACCACCAGCACCGGTTTTTCCTGCTCGATCATTTGTAGCAGGTCAATCTGGGCGTTGGTATCCACGTTGCGCATCGCCTCGATGATTTCCACGCTCAATTCCTGAACGATCATGCCAAATACTTCAAGGTAGTTTATTTCCTCAATAACGGGGTTGGAGCGAACACCCTTTTCCGGGTTGCGCATGGCGATGGCCCTGGCAGTACGGGTTTTACCCTTCCTGAAATAAGCGAGCTCAACTTCTTCTCCGATTGGAATCAGCTTCATTACATCGTAAATATTCTTGTGTCTAAAGTGGCCTTCCTTGCCAATGACGATGCCGTGGCGATCAAATTCCACCCCGTTAATGGAGAGGATGACATCCTGCTTCTGAATGTTTGCCGTCTCGAGAAAGCCCCCCGGCGTGACCTTGTAGACGATCACACCCCTGGCGCTCGACTGTTTTAACAGCGGGTTAAAATTTTCGGCATTCTTTTGCAGCTTGCCGCCAATACCCGCGAAGTGCGGTTCATTTTGCAGCAGCAGGTTATCAAGAATAATTTTTACAAAACCTGCCGGTGTTATAAAGCCGATATTATTAGCGTCAATCATTACTGCTGTATTCAGGCCGACCACCTTGCCATTCAGGTTGATGCTTGGTCCGCCTGAATTCCCCGGGTTGATTGCCGCATTGGTGACAAATCTTTCGGTTGTGTACTCTGAACCGGATATGAAGTTGGTGATTTCGCCACCGGAAATATTGGGTTCCACCATCCCCATGGGATAGCCAATAGCCTTGATTTCCTCGCCGCGCGACGGGCTTGAGCCTTTCCTGAGTTCCAGGTATTCAATGTCCCTGACGGCCAATTTCTTAAAACGCAACAATTCCTTGTCGGTCAGCTTGAGTAGCGCTACATCAGGCTCAAGTGTCTTTACCAGCCCGACCACTTCCGCCTCGAATCTTTCTTCACTGGTCAGCATCGAGCTGACTTCGATTTTGACCGCATTTCTTACTACGTGGGCGTTGCTAACGATATGGCCTTCGAGCTTGTCATGTTTGATAAAGAATCCCGAGCCGGCCCAGATGCCGGGTATTTTGATCGCGGGATTCATTATCGACTGGATATCTTCTTCCATGTTGCCTTCTACATGGATTTGCACCACGCCGCTCATCATGTTGCGAGCAACCTCGATAAGGTTGTTTCTTGTTTTTGACATGTCCTGATTGTATAAGCGAACAGCTGGCGACGGGAATTTTTCTTGATGCTGTGATTGTATCAGGTTGTGTGAATGCAACACGGCAGTGCAGCCCTGCCGGTGGCTGAGATACTCTCTCCGGCATGCAGCGGGTTGTCCGAACTTCACACCGGTAGCGCTGTCATTATGAGTTGCTGGTAGTATTCAAGCGGCAGGGATATCCTGTCCTGACAAACAAAAATACGGCGGAGGTCGCCTGATGACTGTTCCATACTCGCGCCCGCTGTGTTTGCTGCTTGCCGGCGCGGCCCTGCTGAGTGCTGCAACCCTGGCGGCCGACCAGCCGGCACCCGGCGTGGCAGTTGCCCCGGCCCGACTGGTCGAATTTGCTGATCGCATCGAGGCGATTGGTACGCTGGCGGCCAATGAGTCGGTCGATCTGACCGCCACGGTCACGGAAACCATCAGCGTCATTCATTTCGATGACGGTGACCGTGTCGAAAAGGGCCAGTTGCTGGTCGAGATGACCAGCAGCGAGGAGCATGCCCAGCTGGAAGAAGCGAGCGCCACCGCCAACGAGGCCCGCCGCCAGTACCAGCGCATCAAGCCGCTGGCGTCCGAGGGCACCGCCGCCCAATCACTGCTCGATCAACGCCAGCGTGAGTGGGAAACCGCGCAAGCACGACTGGCTGCGATCGAGTCACGCCTGGCTGACCGGCTGATCAAGGCGCCGTTTGAGGGCATTGTTGGCCTTCGCGACCTGAGCGTGGGTGCACTGGTGCAGCCCGGCGACCTCATTACCACGCTCGATGATGATCGTGTCATGAAGCTGCAATTCACGGTGTCTGCAGACTATCTCGATGCGCTGCATGACGGGCTTGAAGTGATGGCGACCAGCCGTGCCTTTGCCGGGCGCAGCTTCACTGGCAGCGTCAGCGCCGTCGACAGCCGTATTGATCCGGCGACCCGTTCCATCCGCGTGCGCGCGTTGCTGAATAACCCGGAACGCCTGCTCAAGCCCGGCATGTTGATGTACGTCGAGTTGTTGAAGCATCCGCGTGAGGCGCTGGTTATCCCGGAAGAATCGCTGCTGCCCCTCGGTGAGCAGCAGTTCGTGTTCGTGGTGACGGCTGACAACACCGTCGAGAAGCGCGAACTGCGCATTGGCGGGCGGCGCCCCGGACTGGTCGAAGTGGTCGAGGGACTTGCCGCCGGCGACCAGGTCGTCACCCACGGGCACATGATAATTACGCCTGGACAGCAGGTGACTATCACCACTATCGATGATGGTAGCCGCGCTCTGCCGGAGTTGTTGCGTTCCCTGCCGGGCAGCGGTCGCCCCGAATGATCCTGTCCGATGTCTCGGTCACCCGGCCGGTATTGGCATCGGTGATGTCATTATTGCTGATCGCGTTTGGCCTGCTTTCTTTCGACCGCCTGCCGCTGCGTGAATACCCGGACATCGATCCCCCCATCGTCACCGTCGACACCAGTTATCCGGGTGCGGCTGCCAGCGTGGTGGAAAACCGCATCACCGAGCTGATCGAGGATCGCATCTCCGGTATCGAGGGTATCCGCTTTGTTGCCTCCACCAGCGAGGACGGGCGTTCACGCGTCACCGTGGAGTTTGCTATTGATCGCGACATCGATGCCGCCGCCAATGACATCCGCGACCGCGTCTCCGCCATCCTCGATGACCTGCCCGACGAGGCCGACCCGCCGGACATTCAGAAGCAGGACAGTAACGAGGATGTGATTATGTGGCTGAACCTGGCAGGCGAGGGCATGAGCATACCGGAGCTGACTGACTACGCACGGCGTTACCTGCAGGACCGCTTCTCGGTGCTGGATGGCGTGGCCCGGGTGCGCATCGGCGGTGGCCAGGTGTACGCGATGCGTATCTGGCTGGACCGGCGTGAGCTGGCGGCGCGCAAGCTGACCGTGGCGGACGTGGAGGCGGCACTGCGCGCCGAGAACCTGGAACTGCCAGCGGGCAGCATCGACTCCGAGAACCGCCAGTTTACCGTACGTACCCAGCGCAGTTTCCTGACGGCGGAAGACTTCGCGCGGCTGGTGCTGGCACGCGGCGAGGATGGCTACCTGGTCAGGCTTGGCGATGTCGCGCGCGTGGTGCGCGGCACCACCGAAGACCGGTTGTTCTTCCGTGGCAACGGCGTGCCGATGGTGGGCATCGGTATCACCAAGCAATCGACCGCCAATACGCTGAGCGTGGCGAAGGCCGCCAAGGCAGAGATGGCGCGAATCAACCCGACGCTGCCAGCGGGTATGGCCATCAAGCAGAGTTATGACAGTTCGGTATTCGTGGAGGGTGCCATCCGCGAGGTCTACAAGACCCTGTTCATCGCCATCGCCATGGTGATTGGCGTCATCTACCTGTTCCTTGGCAGCCTGCGTGCCATGCTGGTGCCGGCGGTGACGGTGCCGGTATCGCTGGTCGCTACTTTCATGGTGCTGCTGGCGCTGGGATTCTCGCTCAACATACTCACCTTGCTGGCGCTGGTACTGGCCATCGGCCTGGTGGTGGACGATGCCATCGTGGTGATCGAGAACATTCACCGGCGCATGGAAGAATACGGCGAAACGCGCCTGGTGGCGGCGTACCGCGGCACGCGCCAGGTCGGTTTTGCCGTCATCGCCACGACCGTGGTGCTGGTGGCGGTGTTCGTACCGATCGCCTTCCTGCAAGGCGACATAGGCCGCCTGTTCGCCGAGTTTGCACTGACCATGGCAGCGGCCGTGTGTTTCTCCAGCTTTGTGGCGCTGTCGCTGTCGCCGATGCTGGCTTCGAGAATTCTGCCACAGGATCACCGCCACTCGCGATTGTCGGCGGTCATTGATCGCCTGTTTGGCAAGGTGCGCAGGGGCTATCACGGCGCATTGCAGTTTGTGCTCCGGCATAGCTGGATCATAGGGCTGCTGTTTGTCGGTATCCTCGGCAGCTCTATATGGCTGTACCGGGCCATTCCGGATGAATATGCGCCCAAGGAGGACCGCGGTGTGTTCTACCTGATGGTGACCGGTCCCGAAGGCAGTTCCTATTCCTACATCGCTGCCTACATGACTGAAATCGAGCAGCGCCTGATGCCGCTGGTGGAGAACGGCGAGATCTCGCGCATGCTGGTGCGGGCGCCGCGCGGTTTCGGCAACTTCGAGATCTTCAACACCGGCATTGTCATCAACGTGCTGAGCGACTGGTCGGAGCGCCGTTCGGCCTGGGAGATCATGGAAGATGTACGTCAGCGCATCAAGGACCTGCCCGGGGTGCGTGCCTTTCCGGTGATGCGCCAGGGTTTTGGGGCGCGTATCCAGAAGCCGGTGCAATTTGTCATCGGCGGCGGCACCTACGAACAACTGGCGCAGTGGCGCGACACGCTGGTGGAGAAGATCAATGCGAATAACCCCGGGCTGGTTGGCCTTGACTGGGACTACAAGGAAACCAAGCCGCAGTTGCGCGTGGTCATTGATTATGACCGCGCCGCCGAACTCGGGGTGACTATTAGTAACATCGGACGCACGCTGGAAACCCTGCTGGGTTCCCGCCGCGTCACCACCTATATTGATGCCGGTGAGGAATATGATGTGATACTGGAAGGCGAGCGCAGCACGCAGCGCACACCGACCAGCATGGAAAATATATATGTACGCTCGCAACGCACACAGCAGCTGATCCCGCTATCCAACCTGGTGCGAATCGAGGAGTTTGCCGATTCGATCGCGCTGAATCGCTATAACCGGGTGCGCGCCATCACGCTGGAGGCCAACCTTGCTGACGGCGTGGCGCTGGGCGATGCGCTCAGGGCGCTCGAACAAATGGTCAGGGAACACCTGCCCAGCGAGGTCATCATCGACTACAAGGGACAGTCGCAGGACTACAAGTCGACCGGTGGTGCAATCCTGTTTACTTTTCTGCTCGGCATCGTGGTGGTGTTCCTGGTGCTGGCCGCGCAGTTCGAAAGCTGGGTACACCCGTTCGTGATCATGCTGACCGTGCCGCTTGCCATGGTCGGGGCCCTGCTGGGTCTGTATCTTTCCGACCAGACACTCAATATCTACAGCCAGATTGGCCT
>JAQBDO010000257.1:0-6766 GCA_032124375.1 Gammaproteobacteria bacterium | reverse complement strand
GTTTTTAAATGACTCTTTCCGGCGGGAAGTGACAGATAAAGGTGCTGCCGCCGCCGACCGTGCTGATAATTTCCAGTTCTGCCTCGTGGCGTTCAAGCACGTGTTTGACGATGGCCAGCCCGAGGCCGGTTCCCCCTGTATCCCGCGAATGGCTGGCATCGACACGATACAGACGTTCTGTCAGTCGGGGTATGTGGCGGGCGGCAATGCCCTCGCCGCTGTCAGTAACACTGAAACAAGCGCCTGCCTGATCCGCCTGCCAGCGTAGCGTTACTTCCGCCCGGTTCGGGGTATGTCGGATGGCATTGGCAACCAGATTTGAGAAGGCAGTACGGAGTTCCCTGGCGTTGCCGCGCAATCCGTTGGCTGAACGGATGTCCAGGTGCAGTACATGCTGCGCTGTACCACTCAGGGTGCGGGCTTCCTCGATAATCGTTGCGAGCAGTTCCGGGATCGGGACGTGTTCGTCAGCTGTGGATTTCTGCTGTATCTCCAGTCGGGATAATGTCAGCAGGTCGGACACCAGTTCATTCATGCGTCTTGCCTGTTGCAGTATCAGCCCGGTTGCGCGCGACAGCGTGGCCGGATCAGGTACATCCATATTCAGCTGTTCAGCGAGTCCGTATATCACGGTCAGGGGCGTGCGCAGTTCATGTGACACATTCGCCACGAAATCACGTCGTGCCGTATCGAGGTAATACTGGCGGGTTATGTCTCGTGCCACCACCATTAGCCGGTTGGCTTCATGTTTCAGCGGGGCGATAAAAACAGACAGGATCTTTGCCTTGTTTGCCGGTGAGGTAATGACCAGTGGCATCGCAAAGATACCGCTTGCCAGGTAGTCTCCGAGTAGCGGGTCCGGTGCGAGCGCGGTTAATAACTTGCCCTGTGAATCCGGCCAGACGATATTTAGCAGGTTGCCGGCGGCGGAGTTGGACCAGTCGACCTGGCCAGACGGGTCCAGAATGACCACGGCATCGGGCAGACTGTTGACCGTGTCCTGAAAACGATCAAGTCGATAGGAGAGATCACGGCTGCGTCTGTTATTGCTGGCTTGCAGAACCTCGACTTCCCGGACGATGCCTTTCCACAGACCCCTGGGGCGCGGTCCGTCCTGCCCGTCTTGCCCGAGCAGATGTGGTAACCGGGCAAGCTGATGCAGGTGCCAGCCAAGATAAACAAGCAGGCAGAGCAACAGGCATGCTGGCAGTTGTCCTGTTAGCGCACCTGCCAGGACGGCTATGAACACTATCCCGAGGAACAGCCGGAGTTCTTCTTGCCAGTGGTTAAGCATGGTGATCATCATACTGGAAGTTTTGATTAATCTGTTATTGCGAGCACCGTACCCCGCCCGCTGCGCGGTTACGACTCGAGGATGGACCGCAGGGTCAAATTCATTCGATCAGCCCAGCCAGGCCGAATACCCGATTAAGCACCGGGCACAAGTAAATTCGGCTCTACAGGTGCATACCCATTGTCAGGTTGCCGTGCTCAATCGTGTGTGGAAAACCGGTACCCGGCGCTACGAACGGTCTGTATAAAGCGGTCATGCCCGGAGGGGCCGAGTATTTTTCGCAGGCGGCGGATATGGACGTCGACGGTGCGATCTTCCACGTGGGCTGTGTCCCAGACCTGCTCGAGCAGTTGTTGACGACTGTAGACACGTTCCTGGTGCGTCATGAAGAAATGCAGCAAGCGGAATTCCCGTGGGGAGAATTCAACGGGTGCTTCACCGACAGTGACCCGGCAGCTACCCGGGTCAAGCCTTATGCCGTCGATCTCCAGCAGTTCCTTGTCATCATGCTGCGCGGTACGGCGCAGTACCGCCTTGATCCGTGCCAGCAATTCACTGACCGAGAATGGTTTGGAAACATAATCATCAGCACCGGCCTCGAACGCGGCTATTTTGTCTGACTCCTGATCGCGTGCTGTCAGCATGATGACGGGCGGGGGGGGCTGAGCGTTATTACTATGCAGCTGGCGGGCAAATTCAAAGCCGGATATCCCGGGTAGCATCCAGTCGAGAAGTATCAGGTCAGGCTTGCGCGAGGCGATTATCTGTCGTGCTTCCAGTGCACTCCCGGCCTCAAGCATGTCGTATCCTTCACGGGTCAGCGCCATGCCAACCATTTCACGGATAGCAGGGTCGTCTTCTACGATGAGGATGGTCAACATGGGGGCTTAATTCGAATGGTGTGGAAGTCGGGATGGACATGATATTGCCATAAACATGACGCAATCATACACAAAGGCAGATCCCGGGAATCAGAAAAAACCTGTCATCTACAGCTATTTGGCTTTCAAACCAGAGAAGTTCTGATTAATAACATCATCGTCATCCCGGCGCATGCCGGACAAAAGCGCTTGCGCGTTGAACGCCCGCAGGGGCGGCCCGAAGCGAGAGCGAAGCGAGTCATCCAGAGTTTTAATCACATGGAGGATATTGCCGTGGATATGCAGGACGCGTTTATTGGTGAGGTTAAAAAAGAATTGACCGCAACGGATGAACTGACCGCAGCGCGTAAAATTGTTGTCGGGGGATTGCCGGCTTCACGCATTAACGAGGTGGCAGAGCGTGAAAATGTGACCTCCATCATCATGCGGACTCATGGGCGCACAGGGTTGGCGCGACTGGCACTGGGTTCAGTGGCAGAGAAGGTACTGCAGCGCAGTAATATTCCGGTAACGGTTATCAAGAATCCGCCGGCCGACGGTTAAGCATTCCGGACCCGGAAGTCTGGCCGTTAGCCGTAACGGCCTTCGATATAGTCGGCGGTTTCCTGTTTTTCAGGCGTGACGAACATGTCCTCGGTGGTGGTGTGTTCCACGACCTTTCCCATCAGCATAAAGATGCACTCTTCACTGGCGCGGCGTGCCTGTGCCATGTTGTGGGTCACGATGAGGATGGTGTACTGGCCGCGTAGTTCCCAGATCAGTTCTTCCACGGCCTCGGTGCCCTTGGGATCCAGTGCGGAGCAGGGTTCATCCATCAGCAGCAGGCCCGGCTTGACGGGTAGCAGACGGGCGATACACAGCTTCTGCTGTTCCTCCAGTGACAGTTCGGTGCCCTTGCTGTCCAGTCGGTCCTTGACCTTGTCCCATAACAGTACCTGGCGCAGGGCGTTCTCGGCGATATCATCCTGTTCACTGCGCGAGGCGCGTTTGCCGCCGGTGTGCAGATTATAGCCAAACAGTACATTGTCACGGATGGAAATTGGCAGCGGGTTCGGGCGCTGGAAAACCATACCGATCTGTTTTCTGACCTGCACGAGTTCCACGGCCGGGTCATAGATATTGTTACCGTAGACGTTGATACTGCCATCGATACGCACGTAGCCGAGCCGCTCGTTGATGCGGTTGATGCTGCGCAGGAAGGTTGACTTGCCGCAGCCGGAAGGTCCGATCAGAGATGTGATGATGCCTTGCTTGATGTCGAGGTCGATATCGAACAGGGCCTGAAACGTGCCATACCAGAGATTCAGTTTCTCCGTGTGGATGGCATATTCCATGGAATTATCAGTGACCGCCTGGTTGCTTGTGTTCATCGTTTTTTATCCAAAACGTCCCTCGACGTAATCGCGGGTGCGGGGGTCCTTGACCTCACCGGTAAACAGGTCCTCGGTCGCGCCGATCTCGACACATTCGCCATTGAGAAAAAATGCGGTGCGGCTGGCGAGACGCCGTGCCTGCTGTACCAGGTTGGTGACCAGGATGATGGTCATCTCATCTTTCAGTTCCTTGAGTACGTCCTCAATGCGCATCGTCGTTACCGGGTCGACGGCGATGGAGAACTCGTCAAGCATCAGCACTTCCGGCTCCTGGGAGAGCGCGCGCGCAATCGTCAGGCGCTGTTGCTGGCCGCCGGAGAGCAGGCTGCCAAGTGAATTCAGACGGTCCTTGACCTCGTCCCAGAGTGCCGCGCGGCCCAGGCAGCGCTCGACGATAATGTCGAGCTCGGCCCTGTTTTTTATGCCTGACAGGCGCGGGGCGAGGGCCACGTTATCGTACACCGTCATCGGCAGGCCGACCGGCAGGGGAAAGACTACGCCGATACGGGAACGTAAGGCGTAGACATTTTTCAGATGACGGATATCCAGGCCGTTGAACAGGATTTCACCGCTGACGTGCATGTTGGAGTTGAAGGTGTTCATGCGGTTCAACGTCTTCAGGAACGAGGTTTTGCCGGCATTGGCCGGCCCGATGATGCCAAAAATCTCGTGCTCGCGGATATCCAGGCTGACATTGCTCAGCGCGGGCTGCTTGCCGTAGCTGATCGTCAGGTCGCGGACTTCCAGCTTGACGGGCGCCTGTTCCGGTTGCGCGGCAGACGCGGTGGCTGCAGTCTGTATCCGGGCTACCATTTCTTTTTCCCGCGCAGGTAAATACGGAAAGCAATCGACAGGCTGTTCATAAGCAGCACCATGGCGATCAGCACCAGTGCCACGCCGTAGGGCAGGTTCTCGGGGACACCGGGTACCTGGGTGGACACCACGAACAGGTGCAGGGACATGGCCATGGTCTGGTCGAAGATACTCTGTGGCAGAAACGGGGTGAAGAATACGGCGCCGGTGAACATGATGGGTGCGGTTTCACCCGCGGTACGCGACACCTCGAGGATAACGCCGGTAAGGATGCCGCTGACGGCGTTCGGCAGCACCACGCGGCGGATGGTCTGCCAGCGTGTCGCACCCATGTTCCAGCAGGCTTCACGGAATGCCAGGGGCACAGCCTGCAGGGATTCGCGGGTTGCAACGATGACCACTGGCAGTGTCATGATGGCCAGCGTCAGGCTGGCCGCGAGGATGCTGGTGCCAAACTTGAAAAACAGCACGAAGGCGCCGACGCCAAACAGGGCATGGACGATCGATGGCACACCGGCCAGGTTGATAATGGCCAGGTTGATGATGCGGGTGAACCAGTTCTCTCCGGCATACTCGCTGAGGTAGATGGCGGCTGCGATCCCCAGTGGCACGGAGATCAGCAGCGCCACGGCTACCAGCCAGACGGTGCCGAACAGGGCGGGGAAGATGCCGCCGGCTGTCATGCCATCGGTCGGGCTGGTGAACAGGAAATCGATCGAGATCACCGAGCCGCCTTTCACGATCAGGGTCCCGAGGATCAGCAGTACCGGTGCAATCAGCAACATGGTCATCATCAGAAACAGTATCTGGAACAGTCGCTGTACCCGCTGGTTTTTAATATTGAGTGCAGAGGTTTCAAACATCATCTTATCCCTTGCGTACACCGCGCACGATCAGGTCGGCGCTGAGGTTGATAATGAAGGTGATAATGAACAGGAAGATGCCGATGGTGAACAGTACCTGGTAGTGATCGGAACCCACGGCGGTTTCACCCAGTTCCGCGGCAATCGTAGCCGTCAGCGCGCGCACCGAGTCAAACACGCTGCTCGGCATGTTGATTGAGTGACCGGTTGCCATCAGCACGGCCATGGTCTCCCCGAAACCGCGGCCGACGCCCAGCAACACCGCGCCCAGCAGGCCATTTTTTGCAGCGGGCAGTACCGTCTTGTAGATGACCTGCCAGCGGGTAGCGCCCATGGCCTCAGCGGCCTCCCGGTAGCGGTCCGGGACCGCCTTGAGCGCATCCTCGGCGATGGAGGTCATAATGGGTGCGGCCATCAGTCCGAGGATGATGCCGGCGTTCAGGATGTTCAGTCCGACCGGGACGTCAAAGAGTTCGATAATCAGCGGGTTCATGATGCTGAGACCGATGAAGCCCCAGACCACCGAGGGGATGGCGGCCAGCAGTTCTACCAGTACCTTGAGGGTTTCACGCGTCTTGCCGCTGGCAAATTCGGCGACATAAACCGCCGCGCCCAGTGAAAACGGGATAGCGACCAGCATGGCCAGTCCGGTAACACTGGCCGTTCCGGCAATCAGCGCGAGGATGCCGTATTCCGGGGCGTCCTCATCGGCCGGGTACCAGTAGGGGGAGGTGAAGAATTCCTGAAAATCGAAGCGGTCGAGGACGAAGCCGAAGCCTTCCTTGGTGACAAAGGCAAAGATCCCGACGACAAAGATGATGGCCGAGATGCCGCCAATGAATACCAGCACCTGCACCAGCTTGTCGATATACCAGTCGGCGTTACGGCGATCGAAGTCTGCCCTGTTGGCTGTCTTGGCCAGCGGACGACTGCGCACCTCAGGGCGCTCCTTCGCCGCGCAGGACTTCCATCAGGTCGCGGATCTGGACAGCCGTATCACGGTAGATTTCTTCCAGTCGCTTGATGCCGGCTTCATCGCCACTTTCCGGGGCGGGCCCCACGTCCCATTCCAGCGGGGTGGTGTGGAAGGGGATCTGCTCGAAGTAGGTTCTGACCGGCCCCTGCAGACTGACGATGACGTGCTGTGTAGTCAGCTGCAGCGGTGTCATGTCAATGGGGCCGGGCTTGGCGGTGGCGGCAAGGCTTGTTCCATGGCTGTCAAGAAATTTCACCATGTCTGGATTCAGGCTGGCGGCAGGCTCACGCCCGGCACTGCTGTAGTTTCCGCTTCCGGGGAAACTCTTGCGGGCAATGGCCTCGGCCATCTGGCTTTGACAACTGTTGTCCTCGTCTACGAACAGGATGTTGAAAACCTTGTGTACCTTGGTGCCCCCGGTCGCGGCGAACACCGTTTCTTCGCAGAGATTTTTGGCCTGGTCAGCGACCCGTTTCAGCTGGTTGAAAATGGAGAACATCGCCAGCAGACTCTTGACTGCTTCACGGTCGTCATTGGCCATCAATTCGGAATAAATGATGTCGAGG
>JAQBDO010000256.1:0-4693 GCA_032124375.1 Gammaproteobacteria bacterium | reverse complement strand
ATGGGCTTCATGGTTCTGGATCCTCTTCAGCAGCAACAATGACCGAGGAAACCAGATTGACGTCACCCCTGAAAAAGTTCAAGGATATCAGGTAGTACGTATTGTCGGGAAGGACAGGTGAAGAATAGGTAGACAAACGGCAGGAGTCGACGCAAAAACAGACATCCCCAAGAACAGAAAATCCCGCTATCGCGGGATTCCTGTTAGGAGACTATTGGACCAGGACTTGCCGTTCACAAGATGTATGTGAACTTCTTGGTTGCCAGCAAAACACCACATAGAGATCCAAACGAAAACGGCCCCGAAGGGCCGTCTATTAAACAATCAAGTTGCTCAGGCAATCAGGGCTGCACCTCAATCTCGCCCGGCCGCCAGGTTTTGTTGATCCACGGCTCCAGCGGACCGTACATGCGCAGAATGACGAACCAGCTCTTATCCCGGTTGGTCTGTAGCCAGTTGCCCTCTTTGCCTTTAGGTGCTTCCGGCGCGAAATAGACGTCGTAAGAACCATCGGCGTTCTTCTGCATCCCCTTGGTCTGGCTGCCAACCGTTGGGAATAACTGGCTGGTTTGCAAGTGCGTGCGGGTCTGGGTGTCGTAGAGCGTGACCGCCCAGAAGTTGTTCACAGGGACGTTGGGCGGCAAATGCAGCCTGTAAGTCTTTGAGCCATCGAAAGGCTTGTCATTGCTATCCAGAAAAGCCAATGCGTAATCGGAACCTACTCCCACATGAGTCGTCGCCATTGCAGGCGTCACACCACCGGCGTTGTAGTAGAACAGCACTCTCGCATCAAGCCCCATTGTGCCATCCGCTTCGAAGGAAGTATTCCTGTTCGCGTAGGCCGTAACCCAGTTGCTCCTGGTATCGGGATAGATGTACACCCCGGAAATGCGTGGGTCGTAGGTGATGGCACGTCCGGCCGCATTACCCAGGGTCGCCGCCTCGGTCAGAATTTTCTTCATTCGGTCATCGGGGTTGAAGGGTTTGCCCTTGACGATGCCAATTGAGGCCATGTAACCGCGAACCTCCGGACCAACGGCATCAATGGGCTCTTCCTGCACGATTGTGTTCAAAATCTCGAAGTACTCCAACGTACTGGGGAAAATGGTGCTGAACGATCTGCCGGACATGTTGATGAGTTCCGTGGGCGCTGGATTAGCAGCATCCTTCAGTGGATAGATTTTCAGCCCGGATTTGAAGTTATCGACTGCAGCCTGGAGACCGTCCTTGATAGACCCGCGCAAGAAGAGGAAATTCTTGTTGGTGCCGGGCTTGAGCAGGAAATACCCTTCCGGTATCTCACCCTCATAGCCGGGAGGAATGACAAGGTATTTGCCGCCTTTGCCCTTGTCCGGCCCGGTGACGCCCATGTCGCCGACAAAACGCTGCCAGGCATCGTCGAGAAAGCCCAGCATACCGGGTGGTATTTCGATGACGGTCGGGCCATCGTTTGCCAGGTCCGTTGGGGCATAGGCATACATCGTGGACGTGTTGGAGGTAATGACCGGTGTCCGCGAATCCATCAACTGTTCCCAGATGGCTACCTTATTGGGTGCATCAGCGCCCTGTTCAGCCATCCCCTTGAGAACGGCGTAAATCGAAACGGCGCCGACGTTGTCCAGATACACCCCGAGCGCACGCGAGCGGTCCAGGTAGTCATAAACCAGATCGCTGGTGTCGCCGATTGGTACGCCGTCGAAGAATTTCAGCTCACCGGCGGCCGTCTGGACTTTGTCCGGTATCGATGCCGCCCTGGTTTTCGCGGCTTCCCTGGCGGAGTCTGTTTCTGCATGAACACTGGCAATAGTTAGCGAGCTGGCAAGTGCCAGAGCGAGTAGGCTGGTTTTCATTTTTCAATCCTTTTGCTGTGGTTACAAACCGGGATCAGGTTTCCTGTAGACAGTTCAACTAGCTATCCTGCAAAGCCGTCACCATGGGTCGGCACGGGTTATTGGTTCCTTGGTTTCGGCGGTCCGGGGAATTTCCAGCTGCCATCGATGATCGCCTTGCTCGGCTCATACATGCGAACGGCGTAGTTCCAGCCTTCCATGATGGGCAGACAGTTCTCCGTGGTCGCCGTACAACCTCCAAACCGGATGGTGTAGGAGCCATCGCTGTTGGGTTTTGCGGTCAGGTTATTGAGGCTGTATGCGTTTAGATCGTTTTGCTGAAAGTAGCCCTTTGCGTTGTAGAGGCTGATGGACCAGAAGCCTTTAACCGGGACATCTTTCACCGTGAGTTCGTATTTGCCGACCGGCAGGTCAGGTTGCACGTTGATGTACTGCGCGTCCTTGTCCGGCAAACCACCCCAGGCGGAAGCCGTGCCTATTATGAAATGAACCGGGTTAACTTCGGCTTTGGAGCCAAAGGTCTGAGTGTATCGTTTCAGCCCTTTGGCCAGGTCCAGGATCGCGGCCAGCGTCGTTTCATAGCTGGCTTTATCGTAGTCGGGCATTACGAATGCTTCGTCCGAGCCTGCAGTGATCTTAATCTGGTCCTGAAGTTTGTGGGCGATGGCCAGGTCAGCGGCATCCTCCGGGTTGGCCAATGTGCGGATAACAACTCCCACGAACGGCGTGTCGAATTTCTCCAGAGTTAATTTGTAGGCACCGCCGCCGTAGAAAACTTCATTCACATAGCCGTCGTTGTTGATAACCATCAAGGACATATAGCGCTTGCCGGTATCGGGCAGGGTTACGGTTGCGCCCTTGGAGATGTTGATCACGCCCAGGCTGTACAGGGTATCCCGGTTCATACGAATGACATTCTGCTTGTCAATCGGCGTGGGCTCGCGGTTGCTGTGGATTTTGTTTATGCCGCCTGTCATTTTGATGATGCCAGCGTATTCGAAATCCGTTTGCGCCTTATCGAAATTATCAACATTGACTGCGATAGCGGTTCCGGCTGATACAGCCAGGGGAACAGTCGCCAGAACAGCAGCAAGTACAAATACAAAACGGGTAAATCGTTGTTTCATTGTAAAGTCTCCAATTAAATTCCTACCTACTGCATCAATTCAATATCATCAGGCTGCCAAGTCTTGTCAAACCAAGGCTCCAGCGGACCATAGAGCCGCAAAATCACCCACCACGACTTTCCAGGAACGGTTTGTACCCAATTGCTTTCGTGCCCCGCCGGGGGCTTTGGAGCAAAGTAAACATCATACGACCCGTCGGCGTTTTGCTTGACCGCCTTCTTCTCGCTGCCGGTGCTTGGCAAACGCTGATCGGTTTGCAGTTCGGATCGGGTCTGGGTGTCGTAAAGCACAACGGACCAGAAGGTTTTGGCCGGTACGTTTGGTGGCAGGTGTAATTTATAGGTCTTCGAGCCGTCGAAATAATTCTTGTCGGCATCAACCGCAGCAATGGCATATTGCGAACCGATACCGACCATTTTCATGAACATGGCGGGTGTTATGCCGGTGTAGCCATAAAACATCCGCGTTCTGGCGTTGAGGTTGCGTGCACCATCGTGCAACCACAAATAGCTGGCATCCGGATTTCCGGGTGAAAACCAGGATTTTCCAGGGTAGTAGAAAACGTCCTCATCGCGTGCGCGAAACTCAATGGCCCGCGCGGTGGCGTTGCCGATGGCGACAGCATCGGTCAGAATTTTCTTCATACGATCGTCCGGCACAAAAGGTTTACCTTTTTCAATGCCGATGGCCATCAACTGACCCAGCAACTCAGGCTCCTGCGATTCGCTCGGCTCTTCCTGAACAATGGTGTTTACATCTTCGTAAAACTGAAAGTCATTGGGGTGGATGGTGTTGAAGTTCACACCCGATACATTGATGAATTTCGTTTCGGGTGGGTTCGAGGCCTGTGCAAGCGGGTACTGACGCCATGTTTTCTTGAAGCTCTCTACTGCAGGTTTCGGGTCGCCGTTCACCAGGAAGCCGCGCCCGATAATCCAGTTACCGTAAGTTGGGGGGCGATATACGAAGTAGCCGTCCGGTACTTCTCCTTTGTAACCCGGTGGCAAGAACAGGTACTTGCCACCCTTGCCCTTGTCCGGTCCCGCATTGCCCAGGTCAGCCACGTATCGGAACCAGTGATCATCAACAATGCCAAGAATATCAGGTGATGTTTCCACCACGATGGGGCCGTCTTTCAGGTCCAGCCAGCCCATCAAGTAAACCGTTTCGGTGTTGGGGGTGAGGAACAGGGATTTTGAATCCATCAGGTTTTCAAAAATCAACAGGGTCTGGTTATCAACCCCCTGAGTCCGCATGCCTTCACGAATTGCGTTTATTGAGGCTCCCGGCATGGAATTGAGAAACACTTCCACGCCACGCTGGCGGTCCAGATTGTCATAGACTTTCTGGACTGTTTCAGCGTCCGGTAATCCGTCAGTGAACCTGAGGGTGCCGATGCTGGTTTCAACCTTGTCCGGCGTGGTGATTTGCGGCGGAATCGGTGTGGTCATTTTCATTTTCGGCGGAGCTTCCGCCTTTGCAATTGGGCCTGCCAACGCGAAGATTGAAGCAATGAAGATGAGTTGAAGAATCTTGTTCATAGTCTTTCCTTTGCAAATACTATAATTAAGGTGGTTCAAAAGATCACAGTCGTGTGTTTGAAAACCAATGGCTAGCTAGTTCACCAATTCAATTTCGCTGGGTCTCCAGGTCTTGTTAATCCATGGCTCCAGCGGCCCATACATGCGCAGGATCGCAAACCAGCTCTTTCCGGGG
>JAQBDO010000255.1:0-5448 GCA_032124375.1 Gammaproteobacteria bacterium | reverse complement strand
GAACGGTACAATATGGGTATATGCGATAATGCTGATGCTGTCAAGCTATTCTGTACCGTTTGGTATAAAATAACGAAAAGCGGTTAAATGGCATAAATATGGCACGAACCAAACAATTTGATGAAAGACAGGCGCTGGTATCGGCGATGCTGGTCTTTTGGGAGAAGGGTTACGAGGGCACCTCGATCCATGACCTGGAGCAGGCCATGGGGCTGAACCGTACCAGTATCTATAATACCTTTGGCAACAAGCGCGCGATTTTCAATCGCGTAATGAGTTGTTACAAGGAATCCGTGATGGCGGCCCTGTTTGTCGAACTGGATAATGCTCCTGACATCAGGGAAGGGGTGCGGCGTTTGTTGAACGGTGCACTGGATATCCACTTTGACGAAGACAACCCGGGTGGTTGCCTGGTGGTGCTGTCCGTGCTGGAAGGCGGGCAACACGATGCAGCGTCACAATTGGCCATGCAGCAGACCATCCATGACCTTAAGAATGCGTTACAGGCACGCCTGAGCAAGGCAAAGAAGGCCGGCGAGCTGGCAAAGGATCTTGATGTCGGCAGTACGGCGACCACCATCAGTACCACCATGGCGGGTATGATGGTGATGGGCAAAGCCAATTTCACCAAGGCATCGCTGAAGAAGACCATCAACCAGGTAGTCAGCCTGCTGGGTTGATCTGCCTTTATGATCGCCTGGCAAGAGTGATTGTTTGACCAGGCTGCTAGCAGTTATGGCACAGTCCTTTCAGCAGCATGTCGGCATAGCCGATAATACCAATCAGCTGTCCCTTGTCGATGACGGGTGCGTAAGAGAATCCGAGCTTGTGAAACAAGCGTGCGCAGTAGCGGATGTCCATGTTCGGATCTACGCCGACCACCGGTTTCGACATGATTTCATAGATATTGACCCGTTCGGGAGCACGATTGACGGCCAGCACTTCCCGGGCAATATCAGACAGCAGCACGATGCCGTATTCATCATTATCATCACGTTTATCAACGATCAGCACGGGAGCACCGGTTTCACTCATCTTTGACAGCGCCTGGTCGGTCATCATCAGACCGTCTACCAGTTGATAGTTGTTGGTCATCACGTCCCTGACACGTACATGTTCCTTATTGCTCATAATTTATCCTCTACGACTTCATGTAATTTGTCTATTTGCCGGGCCACACCCACGGCATCCTCGACATCCAGCTGAAAGGCAATACCGGTTCCCGGGCCATCCTCGAACTTGCCTATGGCTGAAATGCTTTCAAGGATCTGTCGACTCATGTGTTCCTCGACCAGGAACATCAGCATGTCACGCTGTGTTTCCAGGTTCAGGCCAAAAAAGGTCTTTGTCGCCTGGATGCCCTCGCCGCGTACCTGGTTCAGTATTGTGGATCCGGTGGCACCGGCCTTGCGGGCGGCGTCCAGAACGGCGTCGGTCTTCTTGTCCTCAACCAGGGCAATGATTAGTTTGAAATGCATGATGAATACCTCGTTTACCTGTCGCTGTAGTTTAGTCTGAATCCTGTTGATCACGCAGTTGCTGCTTCGCCATTATTCTGCGTATCCGCCATTCACCAATCTGTGCATAGCCCATCACCGAGATGATGGGAAACAGGCTGGCGAAGGCGATCAGGCCAAAGCCGTCAAGCAGTGGACTGCGGCCGGGTATGGTGCTTGCCAGCCCAAGGCCGAGCGCTGCAACCAGTGGCACGGTGACGGTAGAGGTGGTGACACCGCCTGAATCATAGGCCAGCGCGATGATCAAGCGCGGCGCAAACATTGTCTGTATGAGCACGACGATATAACCGGTGATGATGTAGAAGTGCAACGGTGTGCCGGTAATAATTCGAAAGGTACCGAGTGCGATACCGATGGCCACACCGATAGCGACCGCAATACGCAGCCCCCAAACAGTAATCGCGCCGCCGGAGACCTGCTGCGCCTTGATAGCCACAGCGATCAGGGAAGGCTCGGCAATAGTGGTGGAAAAACCAATGGCGGCAGCAAACAGGTAGATCCATTTGTAGTCATCCCATTGCAGCACGGTACCTGTGACATGGACTGTGCTGCGGATAAAGGCCGGGTCGGTGAGTTGTTGTGCCATGAGCTTGCCCAGCGGGAACAGCGCCTCTTCCAGTCCGACCAGAAACAGCGTCAGGCCAACCATCACATAGACGAAGCCGACCAGCACCTTCTTCAGGTGTGGAATCTTTTCTCGCAGTACCAGCAACTGAAAGCCGAAAATAATCCCGGCAATGGGCAGCACATCGGTGATTGTGGAGAGTCCGGTTGCCATCAAGTGATGCAGGAACTCCATTAAATCACCATGCCGTATGCCATGACGAATATCATGGGTGTCAGTGATGCAAATGCGATCAGGCCAAAACCGTCGATCATCGGGTTGCGTCCCTTGATACTGCTGGCCAGGCCGACACCGAGTGCCGTCACCAGTGGCACGGTGACGGTTGAGGTGGTGACGCCCCCGGAATCATAAGCAATGCCAATGATTTCCGGCGGCGCAACAGCCGTCATGATGACGACGCCAATATAGCCGCCGATAATAAAGTACTGGATGGGCCAGCCACGGATAATACGGAACACGCCCGCAACGATGGCCACGCCGACCGCAAATGCCACCGTCAGTCGCAGCCCCAGTGCGTAGCTGGCCAGGGCGGATTGATCCTGCGCAATGTGCCCGTCAGCAGCAGCAACCCTGGCGGCTTCGGCGGCGACGGCTGTCAGGGCCGGTTCGGCGATGGTGGTGCCGAATCCGAGTGCAAAGGCGAACACCAGCAGCCAAAAAAGACTGGCCTTGCGTGCGAAGGAGTAGGCAATCGCTTCACCAACGGGGAACAGGGCCTGTTCCAGCCCGCGTATAAAAAAAGTCAGTCCGAGCACCACCAGTAAGGTGCCGAACAGTATTTCGCCCAGCTCGGGTACCGGCTGCCGAATAACCACAATTTGAAAAAAAGCGACCACCACTATGATGGGCAACAGGTCGCGCAGGCTGGAGAGCAGGGTATTGAAGAAAGCGATTAATTGTTTTAACACGGTTTCAACCTGGGTGCTTCCTTTCTGGCGAGGTCCTGTTATTAACTGCGGATACCGGCAGTTTTATATCATCGATACTGTAGACGCAACCGCAGATACAGTTTGCCCAGGTTGATCTCTGCCAGGGCAAGGGTAACAGCAAGAGGGTACCCTAACATCTGCCGATCATGGCATATTTGATCTGGATTAATTGCTGGAGGGTAAAACGATCTGTGCAAGCCGCGGGTGCAAGCTGTCAAATATGCCAGGCCTGTATGTTGCCAATAGACCAAAAGCAGGTGCTTGAAGCGATGCCGGGTCTCTCCCTGTGGAGGCTGTCGGAAAAGTCTGTTTGCAGGTCGGGTTACGCTGCGCTACCCCAATCTGCATTATCGCTCTCACAATACCCTCCTGTGGGAGTACTGGAGTGGTGCTGCCTCAATCTGATAAAGACGGATATGATGGCCACCGAAGCACACGGAAAAACACGAAAGAATAAATAATTTACAATCCTTTTTTCCGTGTGCCTCCGTGGCTGTTAAACAAATTTGGTGCTCAGCTTAGTATGGTACTGCATAGTTTATTATCAGGTTGAAAGAGCACTGCTGCGGCAGCAGTAACTTTAAAGATGTTTTGTCCGAGGTGTCAGTATGGCGGTAAGAGATATTTTATACATGGGCGATCCCCGCCTGCTGCAGATTGCTGCAGAGGTAACCGCCTTTGATACACCGGCATTGCATGCACTGGTGCAGGACCTCATGGATACCATGCATGCAAAAGATGGTGCGGGGCTGGCCGCTCCGCAAATAGGCGTAGGCTTGCGTGTTGTGGTATTTGGTTTTGATGAAAATATACGCTATCCGGACGCAGAACGCATTCCGGAAACCATTCTGGTCAACCCGGTGATCGAAGTACTTTCTGAACAGCAGGATGATGGCTGGGAAGGTTGTCTGAGCGTGCCGGGCTTGCGCGGTGTAGTGCCGCGATATACCCATATCCGCTATTCCGGTTATGACCAGACGGGTAAGGCGCTTGAGCGTGAGGCGCATGATTTTCATGCCCGCGTGGTGCAGCATGAGTGTGACCATCTGGATGGTATCTTGTATCCGCAGCGAATGACGGACATGCGCCAGTTCGGGTTTACGGAGACATTGCAGGGAAACTGACGTTAGCCCGGATGGCGGGCCGGCTTGAGTCGCTGATATTAATGGGCTTTCCGTTTGATCCAGGTCAAGAACTGGTGAAATTTCTGGCGCCGTATCGGTCTGGCGCATGCCCGACGGGCCATCATGAATTATAATTAGCTACGGGTTTGAGGTTATTCGTTATTAACTGGGTGGCTTGTTGTGGAGGTGACTATCATGAAGAAAGTTTCAAAACTGCTTGTTACGCTTGCGCTTGCCGGTGCAGCAACGTTCAGTGCCGGGACGGCCAGTGCGTTTTTTGGAATGGGCGACTGGTTCGACTGGTTTGACGACGACGACTGGTATGATTACCCGTATTATGGTTATCCGGGCTATGGCTATGGTTATCCGGGCTATGGCTATGGATATCCAGGCTATGGTTACGGCGGTTATCCGGGCTATGGCTACGGTGGTTACCCGGGGTACGGCTACGGCGGTTATCCTGGGTACGGCTACGGCGGTTATCCGGGTTATGGATACGGTGGTTACCCGGGTTATGGTTATGGTGGCGGCTATGGTGGCTACCCGGGTTATGGCTATGGATACCCGGCTGCAGCGCCGGCAGCACCCGTGGCACAGCCGGCAGCGCCAGCGCCCGCAAAATAGGTCAAACCGGTTGGTATGGCCATGAAACGGCAGCCCTTGTGGCTGCCGTTTTTTTACGTCTAGTTGCTACAGTCAGTGTGTGACAACGGATAACAATTAAAGTAACAATGAGCCGGCTAACAATGAGAGACGTTAAAATTACCAGGGAGCCTGTTGAGCTTTATAAAATTCTGAAATTCGAAGGACTTGTTTCCAGTGGCGGTGAAGCGAAAACGGTAGTCGCGGATGGTCAGGTGTTGGTAAACGGGGAGATAGAAACAAGGAAACGCAAGAAGATTGTTTCCGGCGATATTATTGAGTTTAGAGAGGAAAAGATTCGAATACGACTGCTATCAGAACCTGGATCAGAATATGAGGCGCATGATAAAGGCTAGAGCCAAATGCCAGTGAAGCGTTGCGAGTGGGCAAATGCTTCTGATCTGGATGCGGAGTATCACGATAAAGAATGGGGTGTTGTGTCAAGAGATGACCGGCACCTGTTTGAGATGCTGATACTTGAAGGTGCACAAGCCGGGCTAAGCTGGAATACCATCCTGAAAAAGCGCGACACCTATCGCAAGGCTTACTATGGGTTTGATCCGGAAAGGGTTGCCCGGTTCACGAAAAAATCGGTTGAGCGGCTGCTTGGT
>JAQBDO010000254.1:0-3035 GCA_032124375.1 Gammaproteobacteria bacterium | reverse complement strand
GCCATCACGCAGGTAAGATTGCCCTTCCCGCTCTGCAAAACAGGGATAATCCCGGACGTTGATAATTTCAATCGAAAACCTGTCTGTGTGATCAGAGTAACGCGCCAGCGCATGAGCAGCCACAAGTGCACCAATGTACTGCTTGTGATTCGTCTGGATAAAAACCTTGTATTCCATAATCCCTCCGCTCAATCTCCATTTGCCTCTTGCCTGTTATAACCATAAACAGGTTGCAGCGTTTGTTGCAGCAATTGTTCAATGGTGTTCACCTGATCTTCGTCAAAATAATCCCTGAAACCACCTACCTTGCCACGCCGCACCTTGTAAGAATCAGGGTTGTTGCGATCACCCGGCACCATCCTGCTGCCACTGAGCCGGAAAGTGCGCTGTTGTTCCATTTTTTTCATATTTTCCATGGATGAAAAGTTTACAACATCCTCTATCTCTTCCGGGGATGCCGGGGTACCGATGAAATTCAGAATTTGCTCCAGTACCTGAGCAGTATCCCTGCGCATATCCTCGTAACGAACCACCAGCAACTGCTCAATCTTCTCCGCCTCACTGGCCCACAGATTGAAAAACTCTACAATTTTTGGCAAGCCCGCATGTTGATCCATCGCAAATTGATATTCATCAACATCCGCACCATGAACGGGGTACCTGTTCAGGCGTTTTTTCCAGGGATGCATGCGGTGTTTCCACTGAAAATATTGCGATACGATTACGTCTCTGGGGTCACGCACCAGCAATACAACCTTTTTCTGATAGTAATCCTTTTTGGAATCCGCATTACCGGTAAAATCCTTCAGGTAGTTATCATGCGTAAAAAATATCAGGGGAATAGCCGGGTTCCTTGCATGCAGGTTATCAAAACCCATCAGGCTGCTATCCGGCAAGCCGTGCTTCAACTGATAAAATCGTGACAACATCACCCTTAGCCAGGTCCTGCCACTTTTACCATACGAAACGATCACGCAATCCGCTTGCTGTAATTTGTGAAACTCTTCACGCCCCCGCAAGCGGCGATCAATGGCAATCTTTTTATACTCAGGCAGGAAGAAAACTGCACCCCGCACCAGTAGTCGTGTGAATTTCGCTAGCATGATGGCTGTTTCTGATCCCCTGTATCAATCACAATTGCTTAATCCGCGCTACCACCTGGGAAAGCTGGTCTTGCATCGCTCCCCCGGGGGTGACAAATGGCTGACCCACTATAGAGGCCAGGCCGTTCTTCAGCAGGTATCGGTGGGTCTGGCTGAGGTCGCGTGCATAACCAAAGAACGCACCTGGCAAATACCCTGGAGAACACCTGATCGCCATGACTGCCTGCCGCATCGCGTGTGCAATAAAACCGCCTTGCTCAGGCAGCGGGTAAATCGCCAGCGGTTTCCCCAATCGGGCAATTTCCACCATCATCGACAAGCTGTCACCGGTAACGACAAAGTAATCCGCCAATCCCAGCAATGCAAAGTAGGGATTATTGTCATCATCATCTGGCTGCCAGCAATACAGAGTGCTATCTGGCGGCTTGTGCTGCCGCAGGTAATCGATAACAGCATCAGGCGTGCGTCGACTGGTGCTAATAAACAGGCTTCCACCCACAGCCTGCTTCTCAAGCTGTTGCAGCAGCGAGCCAATAACAGCCTCGTCCATGCAGTATGGCCTGGTTGGTCCGCCAATCAACAACGCTGTAACCGGTTGCTTCATCGCCTGAAACGAAGGCTGCCAGATTTTAACTGCCTTATCAATTCTGGCCGTATCGACCCGCATGAGAGGAAGATCCAGAGACAGGATGTTATCCCGTTTCGGCATCAGGAATTGCCCTGTGATAATCACCAGTGCAAATTCAGCCAGCATTTTTCTTGGCCTGCCCAGCAAAACAACTTTGGTTTTACCCCCGGACTGCTTTCGAATCCACTGCGCTGCCATGGCGGGCCGGCGGCCGATGGTCAGTACCAGGGCCGGCCAGGGAGGGACCAACGGGTCTGACTTTTCCATGTCCAGGTGGTACAACGACGGTTTAAAGCGTGGCTTGCCGTATATATATTCCTTGCGAGGAATCACCCGACGCACTTCATAAGGCAGCCCCAGGGCCTCTGCAATGACCAGGAGTTGCGCATTATCCCCGGGCTTGTCACCTGTCACCAGCCAGAGCGGCTTTTCGTTCATCAGCGAACTACCCCTCTACCGATAGAAAGACCAGAATAATCCCCGTATATGCAACTGCGGCCTGCGACGCACCTTATGGGTATCATGATTTGCTGTCCGGATGCCGCGCCTGTTCCCAGGCGCCGCCGTATTTCTAAACCAATGGCAAGCTTTGCTGCAGCTTTCGCCGTGCCCGTGATTATCTCGAAACCCGGCTTGAAATGCACTAACGTGGTGTGCAATTGATCGCAGACCTTCCTTGTGCTTCCCGAGAACTCATATAATCGAGCCTGAATCTTCACCAGCATATCGCATCATAGCGGGCCATAATCTATCCATGATTCCACCTGAAACGCTTTCCGTTTTCTTATCAAGCTTTTTCCTCATTGCCCTGGCGGAGATCGGTGACAAAAGCCAACTGGTATGCATGACCCTGGCGGCCCGTCACCGTCATTGGCCGGTAATACTGGGCGCAACGACAGCATTTCTGATACTTAACACCCTGGCCGTATTGTTTGGCGCAGGCGTGGCCGAATGGGTACCCGAGCGGGTGACTGCCGGACTGGTGGCCGTATTGTTCGGCGCTTTTGGCATCCACTCCCTGTACCAACAGGATGACGACGACCTGGAGGATGTAGTGGAGAAGTCGGGGCACGGCATTTTTCTCACTACCCTGCTGTTGATTTTTGTGGCTGAGTTCGGCGACAAGACACAGATCGCGGTGGCGGGACTGGCAGGCAGCATGGCTCCTTTACCGGTGTGGCTGGGCGCCACCATTGCACTGGTAATGGTCTCGGCATTAGGGGTTTGGGCCGGTCGCACCGTGCTGCAGCGCCTTCCTCTTCATTGGCTGCACCGGACAGGCGGCGCTGTCTTTCTGCTATTCG
>JAQBDO010000253.1:0-7003 GCA_032124375.1 Gammaproteobacteria bacterium | reverse complement strand
TGAAAGGGTCTGAGTGTTGCAAAGCGTTGCCAGTGTCCGGCCTGTCCCAGCAGCGCTTCGCCGCCCCACAGGGTGCCGTCTTCACCGTAGCCAACGCCGTCCCAGGTAAATACCAGGCGGGTTTCCCCCAGCCGTTGCCGGTTGCAGGCAACCGCCGCATGCGCATGATGATGAAATACCTTGTGGACTGGCAGGCCGCAACGTTTTGCCCAGTGGCTGGTGGCGTAGCCGGGGTGTGCGTCGCAGATCACGGCTTCGGCAGTAACCTTGTAGAGCGCTTGCAGATCGTCAATGGTTTTTTCGAACACTTCCAGGCTGCGGGCATTGCCCATATCACCGATATGCGGTGAAACCACGATGCGGTTATCCCATGCCAGTGCAATGGTGTTCTTCAGATGTCCACCCACTGCCAGCACCGGTTGTTCGAGTGAGAACGGTAATTGTTTTTCAAAGGGCGCGTAACCGCGACCCAGCCGCAGCGGCCGTGGCCGATGATGAATGATGCGGAATACCGGGTCATCAGCAGGCCGTTCGATGGGGCGGTCATGGTGCAGGAAGGCGTTGGCGACATGGCCGAGTCGTTGCTCGACGGCCGCGTTATCGGTCAGTACCGGTTCACCGCTGATATTTGCCGAGGTGGCGATCAGGGGTGCCTCGAAGCTTGACAGTAGCAAGTGGTGCAGGGGACTGTAGGGCAGCATTACGCCGATTTCATCGAGTCCGGGGGCAATCAGTTCGGACAGGTCGAAGCCAGGCCGCTTGCGTGCCAGCACGATGGGGCGTCCCGGCGACAGCAGCAACTGGGCCTGGTCACGTGACAGCCATACCCGGTGGTTGATGCATCTCAGCGGGCGGCCCGCTTCGGACGGGAACATCACTGCCAGTGGTTTGTGCGGCCGCTGCTTGTTGCGGCGCAGGCGCGCAACGGCGATATCGTTGCTGGCGTCACACATCAGGTGATAACCACCGATGCCCTTGATGGCCACTATGTTTCCGGCCTGCAGTGCCGCTATGCAGGCCGTCAGTGCCGCCTCGTTGTCGTTGATATGGGTGGCGCCCGGCAGCGTGAATTCAAGTGTCGGCCCACATGCCGGACAGGCGACCGGTTCGGCATGAAAGCGCCGGTTGAGCGGGTTGCTATATTCGCTGCGGCAGTCCTCGCAGAGTTCGAACGCGGCCATGGTCGTGGCCGTGCGATCGTAGGGCATGCCACGTATCAGCGTGTAGCGTGGACCGCACTGGGTACAGTTGATGAACGGATAGTGGTAGCGCCGATCGTGGGGATTGTGCAGCTCCGCGAGGCAATCGTCGCAGGTAAACAGATCCGGGGGCACATGGATACTGGTGGCACCGCTGGCGGCACTGTCTCGAATGGTAAAGCTGTCGAGTTCGTCCACCGCAGCCGGTTCGCAGCACTCGAGCACCGGTTTCGACAACGGTGGTGCATGCTGGAACAGCCGGCGAGTGAAGGCGTGCAGTGAGTGGTGCTCACCCTGAATATGTATTTCCACCAGGCCGGTGCAGTTGCGAACCCAGCCAGTGAGGTTGTGGGTGTGTGCCAGCCGATAAATAAAGGGGCGAAAGCCGACTCCCTGTACCCGGCCGGACAGGGTCAGGTGCAGTGCATCAATGGACGCCCGGGTGACGCTGGCAGTATTCAAATCCATGACGGTAATCGCGCTGGTCTCATTGCAGGGATGTCTGCGCCACGCTTGCGGGAGGGGTAGGGTGCTGTGTAGCCATCAGGAACTTGCCTGCGGGTGTTTGTATTTTACGACCGGTTCACGCATGCCGCCCGACCACCAGATGCGGCAGGCGCCCTCATCGGACACCATGCAGGGGCCAATAGGATGCCGTGGCTTGCAGGCGACCCCGAACAGGCGGCACTCGTTGGGATAAATTTTCCCCAGCACGACCCTGGCGCAATCACAGCCCGGTGGCATTTCACCGGCTCGTTTGCGGGCGTCGTCAGCATAGTCGGGGAAGGCCTGCCGCGCGTCATGTGCACGGTAGCGTTCGTTAATGGCAAATCCGGAGGCCGGGATGATGCCCACGCCGCGCCAGTTGGCATCGGTAACGTCCATCGACTGTTGCAGTTGCCGTTGTGCGGTGCGGTTGCCACCCGCCTTGACCACCTCGGGATAGCAGTTATCGAGAAAGCGTTGTCCCTCGATCAGCTGGCGCAGGGTAGAGTACATGGCGGCCAGCAGGCTTTCCGGTGTGAAACCGGCGACGGCGGCCGGGATGCCGTGGCGTTCGACGACGAAGGCCCATTCTTCCGGGCCCATGATAGTAGCGACATGCCCCGGTGCTACCAGTGCATCGAATCCGGGGGTATCTGATTCGAGCAGCATGGCAACAGCTGGCCATGTGAGGCGACCGGACAACAGGATAAACAGGTTGTCCGGAATTCCTTCGACCAGTAAAGAGGCCGTCGGCGCGGTGGTCGTTTCGAAACCGGCGGCAAAAAATATGACGGGTTTGTTGGCATTCTCGCGTGCAATGCGCGCGGCTTCCTGCGGGGAGGATACCGGGCGCACATCAGCACCCCTGGCCCTGGCTTGTTCCAGCGTGCGTGCCTCGCAGCGTTTTACATTGACGGGTACCCGCAGCATATCGCCGTAGGCCACCAGAATGATGTCCTCGTTAAGTGCTAGCTGGATGGCTTCGAAGATGTCTTCTTCCGGGCAGATGCACACCGGGCAGCCCGGGCCGGGAACCAGTTCGATGTTATCCGGCAGCGCGCTGCGCAGGCCGGCCATGGTGATGGAGCGCTCGTGACCGCCGCACACGTTCATTATCTTTACGCGTGACGGTAACGGCAACGCGTGAATGCGTTGTAGCCAGTCCTGTGCGCTCAGCGCCATCAGGCAGACTCCGGCACCGCTGCCAGCGTTCCGGAGCGCTGTTCCCGTTCGCCCAGTTGGGTAAATAGCCAGTGGAACCATGCGTCCAGGCCGTCTTTATTTTTCGCAGATAATTCAATCACCGGTGCAGCGCTGGCCAGTTCCCGCAGGTGACGGCGGGCATTCTCCGGCTGGAAGTCGTCCAGTACCGGTAACAGGTCACTCTTGCTCAGCAACACCAGGTCCGCGGCGCGAAACATCACCGGGTATTTGGCCGGTTTGTCGTCACCTTCAGGGACGGACAACAGTATGACATTGCTGTGCTGGCCAAGGTCAAAACTGGCCGGGCACACCAGGTTACCGACGTTCTCGATGAAGACGATATCCAGTTGCTTCAGGTCCAGCATATGCAAGGCGTCATGTACCATGTGGGCATCCAGATGACAGGCACTGCCGGTGGTGATTTGTATGGCAGGCACGCCGTGGGCGCGAATGCGGCTGGCATCGTTTTCGGTCTCAAGGTCACCCTCGATGACGGCAATGGAGAGCTCGTCTTTCAGGGCATCGATGGTCGCCTCCAGCAGGCTGGTCTTGCCGGCGCCGGGTGATGACATCAGGTTGATGGCCAGCACACCGTGTTTGTTGAAGTGCTCGCGATTATGCACGGCGCTATGGTCGTTGGCATCCAGCAGGCCATGCAGGACGTTGATGGCTTCACGGCCACCTTCTGTTTTTGACAGGCGGCCACCCGGCGCCACCAGGTGGACATTGCCGGGCGTCACATTACAACCGCAGGTATCACACATTGTTTTCTCCTGGTAACCGCTATAAAAAATCGCGGACGAGATCCGCTCCTACAGGTGCCCATTATTTGTTACTGATTTTTGCAGGAACGGATCTCGTCTGCGAAAATCATTTCCCGGGCTAGCTAATTTGTTCATGCCGCTGTTGGGTTGTCGCTTCAGACCCGGCCAATTCATCCGCTGTCGGCCTGATCAGTTCCATATGCTGGAGTTGCAGTTCGTCACCACTGACCAGTTTGGTACGCCAGTTGCCGCATGCAGCGCACAGCAAGCGCGTCGGCAGCGCATCGGTTGTTTGCCCGCATTGATCGCAGCTGACGCGCACCGGCAGGTTCTCGATGACCAGTTCGGCCTCTGCCGCGATACTGCCGGCGCGGGCAATGAAAAATGCCTGTTCAAGCAGGCGTGCCTCGACACCGGACAGCGGCCCGATACCGAGATGCACAGACACCACGCTGTGCGCCTGTTGTTCAAGCGCGATGCGCTCTACCTGCTCCATAAGTGCCTGACAAATAGCCAGTTCATGCATGGCCGCCAGCCTCGCCGGGGTCGCCGGCCAGCATCAGGTCATACATTTCCCATGCCGTGCGGGCCTCTGTGGGGGTGATTTTCTGGATAGCATAGCCGACATGCACGACGACGTAGTCGTCAACGCTGAAATCCTCGTCCTGCATCATGAACAGGCTGACTTCGCGCTGCACGCCTTTGGCCTCGCAATTTGCGACGAAGCCATTAATAGATTTAATTTGCATTGGAATGCCAAGACACATCGGTACCACCCCCGTAGCTACGCAGTTTACACCGGCCCTGCGACATGGGTTTATATAAACACGAACTAATCGATGTGGACTTGACGCATGTCAACAAAACTCCGCTCTCCCTACTGTACAAATTACAGCACAAATTTGAGGAGTTTGCAGATGTCATCGAATAACACGCTGATTCTGGGGATAGGCAACACCCTGCTGTCTGACGAAGGTGTCGGTATCCATATGCTGGCACATTTACAGCAGCATTATCCCGACCTTGCCGATGTTGAATATCTTGATGGTGGCACCCTGAGTTTTACCCTCGCAGCCTGGATAGAAGAGGCTGACAATCTGATCGTAATCGATGCCGCTGAACTCCACTCCACTCCCGGTACGATAGAGGTCTTTGCAGGCGAGGAAATGGATCGTTTTGCAGGCAAGACCAAGCGCAGTGTGCATGAAGTCAGCCTCGGTGACCTGCTCGCCATTGCCCATCTGACCGACGCACTGCCGGCCAATCGTGCGCTGGTAGCCATACAACCGGAAGAAATCGACTGGGGTCAGTGCCTGAGTAACCGGGTAAAGCAGGCGCTACCGGTCGCCGGTCGCAGCGTCAATGATCTGTTGCAACAGTGGTCTGTGGCGGACACCGACGCGGTTGTGGCATTACCGACAACTGCTGACCGCAGCCAGCGGCTGCCTGCTGCGCGGTGAACAACTTATGAATCAGGCACTGAATACGGAAGCCCTGAAAGTTCAGGTGGCTGAGCATCTCACCCATAACGTCAAGCCGTTACTGCATGAGATTCGGCATGCACTGGCTGCATTACTTGAGGATGGAGAGCGGACGATAATCGATTTACGCAGTATGCCGCTGGCGCCGGGCGAGGAGCAGCACCTGCTGGATGAACTTGGGCAGGGTGAGGTGTCTGCACGTTTTAATGCGCTGGGTCCCTCCGAGATAATTGAGACACGCTTTAGTGGTGTCTGGGTGGTGGTGCATTACAACAGCAATGATGAAGTGATTGGCAAGTTTGTCGAGGTTTGTGACATACCAGACCTGCTGCGATCCCAGCGTGAAGATATTCAACAAGGCCTGGAACTGCTGCAGACGCAGCTTGCTTGAGGTAACAACATGAGCGCACACAGGAGATAAATGATGTTGAAAGACGAGACTTTGGGCGAAGCACTGCGTCGACAGGGCGTTACCCGTCGCGGATTCCTGAAATTCTGTGCGGCAACAGCCTCGCTGATGGCGTTGCCACCGAGTATGGTGCCGGTGATCGCAGCGGCGCTGGAATCGGCAAGACGCCCGTCGGTGATCTGGCTGTCGTTCCAGGAATGTACCGGTTGTGTCGAATCGTTGACCCGTTCGCATTCACCGACGGTGGAAGGCCTGATATTTGACGCCATATCACTGGATTACCAGCATACGCTGCAGGCCGCTGCCGGCAGTGCTGCGGAGGCCGCGCGTGATACGGCCATGGAAGAGAACTATGGCAAGTACATCCTGATTGTTGATGGATCGATTCCGCTCGGTAACCCGGGTTACTCCACCATCGCCGGCATCAGTAACCTTGCTATGCTGGAGGAGGCGGCAAAAGGCGCCGCTGCCATTGTTGCGGTGGGTACCTGTGCCGCCTATGGTGGTATTCCGCATGCCAGTCCGAATCCGACCGGCGCTGTTTCGGTCCGCGATATTGTCAAGGATAAACCGATCATCAATGTACCCGGTTGCCCGCCCATCCCGGTGGTCATTACCGGTGTGCTGGCGCATTTCCTGACCTTCGGCAGCCTTCCGGAACTGGATGCGCTCGGTCGTCCCATGGCCTTTTATGGCAAGAGCATTCACGACCGTTGCTACCGCCGTCCCTTCTACGACAAGGGCCTGTTTGCCGAGACCTTTGACGATGAAGGCGCGAAGAAGGGCTGGTGTCTGTACAAGCTGGGCTGCAAGGGACCGACCACCTATTAACGCCTGCGCTACCACGAAATGGAATGAGGGCACCAGTTTTCCGATTGAGGCAGGACACCCCTGCCTGGGCTGTTCCGAACCGGACTTCTGGGATGGCGGCGGCTCTTACAAGTCACTTTCCAGTCCGACGGAAGATATAACCCGCACCGCCGTGTATGCGATCGGCGCCGGTGCCGCCGCCGGAGTTGCGCTGGGTGCAGTGAGTCGGGCAAAGAAGAAACGTGCCGAGAAGGCACACCAGAAGGTCACCATCAATGATCTGGAAAAAGGTGCCTGATAATGTCCGAGACTGAACTGTTGTTATGGGTGCGTGGCCCGGCACTGCAGATCGCCACGGTCATCTTCCTGCTGGGCGTCGTGGTGCGTATCGCCGAAATATTGATGCTGGGCAGGAAAAAAAACCTGGCCGAGGCGCACGGTTCCGCCGTGGCCGGTGGTCTGCGTACTATTTTTTCACGATTTACTCCGGATCGCGGCACCCTGCGGCGTTCCACCTTTAATGTGGTGGCCGGCTATGTCTTTCATATCGGTTTCTTTGTGGTGCTGTTGTTCTTTGCACCACATATCCTGGTGTTTGACAATGTGCTGGGTGTGAGCTGGCCGTCCCTGCCGACCCCGATAATCGATGCC
>JAQBDO010000252.1:0-3220 GCA_032124375.1 Gammaproteobacteria bacterium | reverse complement strand
CTTGTTGAAGACCATGGAGGGGACATAGGCAAACACCTCGGAGCCATCATCCTCATCGAGTACATGCAGCATGCCATCATTGGCGCCAAATGCGACACGGCCATCACGCGTTGCATTTGCGGTGCTAAATGCAATGTATCCAGTGAGACGGCCATAGGTTTCCCTGGGTGGACCTATATACAGCGGTGAGGCGGTGATGTCACCGAGGACGCTATAACGTGTGCGCAAGTTGGCATTTGAACCAGCCTCTGTATCATTGGCCCTTTCGTGCAGGCGTTCGCCACGAATATAGTTGAGGATATTGCTGGCATCGGCTGTGTTCAGCGTTGGATCAGCGGCAGCCACGATGATGTCGTAGGTTTCCTTGTCAATCGCTTCCCGCTGGGTCGCGCTGAGGGTGTCCCAGGTGAAGTCTACCTGGCCGCCATTGTTGGTAAAGATATTACGATTTTGCCAGTACGTTCCAGTTGCAGAGTCTGCGCCGTTGGCGATGAATGTGGCGCGTGCGGACCAGCAGCCGGTTCCTGTATGGCCGGTGAAGGCACACTTGCCAGCTGCACCGGCAGTCGCGGGATTGGCGCCGACAGCAACATCTGTTTCCCGGTCGCCATTGGCAAGGATGGTGTATTCGACGATGTCACCCTGCCAGGCACCGTTTTCATACCACGGGCGGTAAGCCGCTGTTTCGCCTGCCAGCAGGTCATTGTTCTTGAGCGCGTACTGGCCAATAGTGACTGTTGGTGTAGTGGAAGGGATAAAAACAGCCGCTGCAAATAGCAGTGTGCTGACTCCCAGAGCCAGTAGGGAAGCGATTTTTAGCCGGCGATTGTTAATTATCGTGTTCATGGTGTAGCTCCAATACGCGGAAGTGGAAGTGTTACGTAGGCGGACTGGATGATCCGCCTTGCTCCTTTGGAGCTGGTGCTGCGTGCTGTAACCTGAAAGACATGGACCTGTGCCCCTGCCAGTACTTCTTGTTTGCATTGCTGGGTCAGGCACTCGCCGGTCGCATTGTCGTAGCCGGCATCAACGATGACGTATTGGCCAGTGCCATCATCCGGGGTGGAATTACCATCCGTGTCACTGCTGTCATTGGCAACGTCCGGGAGTTCGATTGTATTGCTGGCGAAGGTCCAGATTAATGCAGCCGGATCAATCAGGTC
The DNA here is from genome assembly GCA_032124375.1 of Gammaproteobacteria bacterium. Classification (GTDB taxonomy): domain Bacteria; phylum Pseudomonadota; class Gammaproteobacteria; order UBA9214; family UBA9214; genus UBA9214. The sequence goes on along the minus strand of JAQBDO010000252.1, from coordinate 2,057 downwards.
ACCGTCCCCGGTCGCGCGCTCGCAGCTGTCGTCATTGGCGCAATAGTAGTGATCAGTTGTTGTTGAAATGAGGAACGGGTTGGCAGTGGTAGAGGTTACCAGGGCTTGCAGGTCTCTTTCAGCCCTGGCCAAAACATACTCGGCATTATTCAGGGCGGTGGTTTGAAATTGTGCGTTACCGGCCATCAGATTTTCCAGCCTCGAGACATTCATGCCAAACACACCCAGAATGGTGAGGATCAGCAAAAAAATCAGGGCCATGAACAGGGCTGCGCCTCGTTGACGTGAGCTATAGCGTGAAGACTGGCTTGGAAGGTTCATATCGGGTTTCTCCGCGCTATCAATTGCGCAGCTGTACGGTGGAGGTGTACAGCTTGCGACGGAAGCTGTCATCAAAGGCTGGCAGGTCGGCACCGGCCATGGAATAGATGGTGGAATTTGTGTAGCCGGTATCCGGACATTCAGCGCGTACCAGCAGCCAGATACGAACCGCGACGACCTGATCCCACATGGCATCGTTTGGATCGGCTGCTGCATCGACATAACTGTCCACCGAACCATCATCAGTCGTATCAATGCCGTATTGAACCTGCAGGTTCTCAACGCCATAGGCGACTTCTTCTGCCACGGGTACACCGTTAACGAGACCCAGGCGGTACAGTGACGGTACCGTGCCGCCGCCACATTTGCTGGTGCCTGTATTGGTTGCCGGATCAATGTAGTAGGCCCTGGCAATCAGCTCGGCGGTTCTGACCGCTGCAGCGCCAGAAATGGTGTTGTCGGCCTCATCGCTGCCTTTGAACAGTCTGCCTTCAAACAGTGAGGAGCGCAGATAGAAATGGTCATCCAGAAAGGTGGGTGTAGTGGTTCCACCGACTTGCCAGGGGGCGGCATAACGCACTACCAGGATGTCTTGCGGCGGCAGTGTGGCAGCGGGCAGGCAGCCATAGGTCCCACGGCTGTCATTCAGGCCAAAAACCTTCCTGTTCAGCATGCGGACCCAGTTGGTACTGTTCGCGGCGCAGCTGCCGCTTTCAGCAAACTGATCCTCGGTACCAGTGATCGCGGTGACGTCGGCATTGCCGCCCCAGTATCCGGCACGACGCAGGTCCTGACTCAGCACGTCCATCGCGTAACGGCCACTTTCCTGTATCCGGGCGAGGCTGTCCTGCAGCGTGTAACTCTTCTTCGAACTCAGGAAGATCTGACCGATACCCGCCAGCAGAATAAGGGTAATAACCAGTGCAACCATGAGCTCAACAAGGCTGAAACCGCGGCAATGGGTGTGTCCTTTCATCGGTATGTTTTCAGGGTCCATGGTTATTCCGAAAAAATCAGTCGATAGCAGCGCAGATCGGTTTCCGCTGCAGGTGGGCAGGTGGTTCCGGAAGCGCCGGTACGCATTTCATCCCATTGCACCGTAATGATATGGGTTATGCCGTCGCAGGGAGGCACAGATGCGCCGTCACATTGCGTTATTGAGCTGCGGCCGCCGGGCAATGCAATCACTGCGTTGTACCATGCGATCAGATCAAGCGCGGCTACGGATGTTCCGGTTGGGGTCGCACCGCCGGCAAGCACGTATTCATTGGTGTCTACACCGGCCGGGTTGGCGCGCATGCGATCTGATATGTCATAGGCCAGTTGGGTGGCCGTGGTGCGCATGCTGGCCATCTCGTTGGAGCGCAGGCCGGTTGTTTGCAGGGCAGCGAGTCCCAGCAAGCCAATGGATAGCACCAGCAGGGCAATCAGCACTTCCAGCAGCGTGAAGCCCTGTTGTTTGTTTCTCGAATACCTGGTCCTGAGTGTCACGATTATGGATGTCCTTGTTAAGGGGTGCATGCTTGCGTGGTAACAGTGGTGTGGCCTTGCAGGGTAATCATGATGCGGCGCTTCTGGCTATGTTCACAATCATCTGCTTCCAGGAAAAGCTCGATGGGACCATTGGAGGTGAGCCCGGTCGGTAGAAAACGGATGTCGTTATTGTCGCCTGTTAAAGTGCTTTTTTGCGGTCCGCTGACAGTACTTATCAGGCAATCTTCGGTTTCCAGGCAGGT
>JAQBDO010000251.1:0-4382 GCA_032124375.1 Gammaproteobacteria bacterium | reverse complement strand
AGTTCCTGCTTGTCTGTGACACGGCGGTCACCATTCCCTGGGATATTATCTTTCTGTTTGGTGGTGGTTTTGCGCTGGCGCAGGGGTTTGGTGAATCCGGATTGACACAATGGCTGGCCGAACAGCTATCGGTGTTGCAGGGTGTTGATACGGTGCTGGTGATTGCGGCCGTGGTACTGCTGGTTATTTTTCTGACAGAGGTCACATCCAATACGGCAACCGCGTCACTGCTGTTACCGGTAATGGGCGCGTTGGCGGCGGCTATTGATGTCAGCCCCTTTGGTCTGATGATCGCAACGGTGGTGGCTGCTTCATTTGCGTTTATGTTGCCGGTTGCAACGCCGCCGAATGCGATCGTCTTCAGTAGTCGTTATGTCACTATCATGCAGATGGCAAGAGCGGGGCTGTTACTGAACCTGGTGGGCGCGGTGGTCATTACCGGCTTTGTTTATCCGGTGTTGCCTCGCGTATGGGAGCCGCACCTGGAGAACGCGGCGGGCCTTACTCATTGATCTTTGCAAGTACATTCACATGGAATGCAATCTGTTCCAGGAAGGCCTGGGTATCACGGGCGCCGGCTGCTATGTTCATGCGGACCCGACAGTCGTCCTCGTCCAGTTCGCCGGCGGCACCGAAGATCTGCCAGCCGGCAAAACTCGCTACGCCATCCGTGCGTGTGCCACCCAGTGACGATGAGGCGAGAACCTTGATGACTTTTTCGCCGTTCGCGCAGTCATATGTTCTGCCAATGTCAAAACAGATGATTTCCAGTGACCAGCGGGGATGCGGCAGGCCGCCGCAGATCTCAACTTCTGCCATGCCGCTGTACATGAACAGCCGGTTTGCCCCATCGGGGCCATTCACATGGACCTCCATCTCCTGCATGTTGGTCAGTCGATTCGGCTTTATGATGTTGGAATAATCCATGCTGTTTCTCCAATATTTCTGATTTCTGATTTCTGAATGCTGTGATTTGCTTGCGGAAAAGAACCGGTTGTGAGTGATATTGGACGATACTTGGGGCAATAAGGCAAGTAGCGGGGAAGCCGGCTGTCAATGCAGGGTCAGTCCGGATGGTGCCGACTGTGAGTTTGCGACATTGGAAAGGGCATGACTTTTCCGCTGCGACCATCTGCCGTGATTATCTTGTTGGCGCCGCTACGTTCAACTTCGTCAATGCGGATGACGGCTTGTAGCGGAATGTAGGTTCGTTTGACGCCTTCGAATTCCGATTTCAGTTTTTCTTCAGAGGGGTCGACCACGATAGCCGAACGTTCGCCGAAGATGATGTCCTCTATTTCAAGGAAGGCATACATGTTTCCCTGGTGAATTTCCCGGGCGTGTAATTCGTATATGTCACCCTGATTGTAGAACGAAATGCGGTATATCTTCACAGCGTTCGTATCGTCTGGTGTTGTCATAAATTACTCTTCAATCAGATGGTTCAGTTTGTCATCCATGTGAAGTTCGGTGAGTTCAGTGAAGCCACCTATACAGACGTCGTCAATGACAATCTGTGGGACCGTGCGTGCGCCGTTGGTTGCTACGGAAAATTCGCGCCGTGCAGACGCATCCGAGTCAATCATGGCCTCGTCGTAGGGGATGTTCCATTTTTTCAGTAATTGCTTTGCCTTGACGCAAAACGGGCAACTCGCCGTACTGAAGATTTTCACTCTTGCCATGGCCGTGGTTCCATGTTGTATTTATGTGAGCACTGCGCGGCAGTATACAAGAATTACCCGGATAATTTTCATCTGGAGTGTGGGGGAATGCGCAGTCCCCGGATGTTCAGTTTTTATCCGGTTTCGGGAAACGGATGACCTTCTTCTGCGGAGACAGATTAATCTCGTCGAATACGGTGCCAGCTCGAGATTCCAGGATCAGTTGTACCGCCCCGGCAACATCTTCCGGCAGGATGTAATTATCTGTTGCCTCTCCAGGTTTGAAATCCAGTTCATCGAAGAACCCCGTTTTCACCATGCCGGGATTGATGATGCTTATGCGCAGGCCACTGGCGGCGCACTCCTGTCTCAGTGCCTGTGCCAGCCCGCGCAGGCCGAACTTGGCAGCCGAGTAAATGGCGCCACGCTTGCCGCCAGCCAGTGCAGCTTCCGAGCCCATGAAAATGATAGTGCCGCTTTCACGCTGTTTCATGCCGGGTAACAAGGCGCGCGCCAGGTAAATTTGACTGGTCAGGTTCAGGTCCAGCAGGCTGCGGATTTGTGTGTAGGAGAATTCTTCCAGTGAGCCAAAGCGCCCGCTGCCTGCGCAGCAAACGACAGCATCGATGACCGGTTCTTTTCTGAGCAGGGCAGTCAGCTGCGCCGGCAGTTTGTCGAGATCGGACAGGTCCATCGGCACAGCAGTAAAGCGCTTGTCGCGGCAGGGAAATTGGCTGAAGTCACGTGCCAGCCCTGTTACCCGGTAGCCCTGCTCCAGCAATAGTGTGGTGACAGCGCGTCCGATGCCGGAACTGGCGCCGCTGACGAGGATGGTTTTTTGGGCCTGCTGTGTCATCAGGCTGCCAGCCTGCAGGGGAACAGCAATGTTTCCGGGACATGTTTCAGCAGTTCACGGGTGCAAAATCCGGTCATTTCATTTTCCAGTGCCTGCGGATAGGAGATCATGCCGCCGGTCTTGGCAAAGCTGCCGGCAAACAGGGGTTCATCCGGATACAGTCGGACGATATTTTTGAAATAGCTGCGTGGTAGCCGAAATGGCCCGAGGCTGACGGAATGCAGTTGTCGACTGTCAAGTTGGCTGAATAGCTGCTCGAACAGAATACGGTACTGTTGATGGTAATTGTCCTGGTAAATCAACGGATCAAAACGCAGTCCAAGCTGCCAGCCTGCCTGTTGCAGTTTTTGCATGCCTGCTATGCGCCGTTCGACACTGGGGACCTTGTGCTCCAGTGCCGCGTGCATCTCGGCAGGCGTGAAGCTGAAGGCCGTGACGGCGTTGGCTATCGGTGTCTGCTTCAGCAGGCTGCGAATCTGGGTGCTCTTGGTACGTAATTCAATATGGGCGGCAGGGCGGTCTGCAAAAAAAGGCAGGAAGTGTTGTACAAATTCCGATATCGGGTCGAGTGCCAGGCTGTCGCAGTCGTAACCGGAGAAAAACCAGCAGGGTTCGTTATCCGCCTTGTTCAGTATGGCGTCGATGTCAGCGCCGAAATCTTCGTAATTTACATACAGTACATAATGTGCCGAGCGGTACATGCCTTGCAGAAAACAGTAACGGCAGTCATACAGGCAATTGAGCATGTGGGAAAAATAATAGTTGTTACGCCCGCCAATGCCATAGCCTTCGGGCGTTCCCAGTACCCGGCGGTCATGTTTGTGAGCCAGTATCAGGGCAGGTTTCTGTTTCTGCAGCCGGAAGTCCTGTGATTTCGGGTTGAATACCTCGCCGTAGCGCTCGCATCTGACTTGTGTGGCCTGCGGAAAGCGCGCGCAGATGTCACGGGTGCGGGGGTGGTCTGCTATCTGCTCTTCTATATATAAGGTATTGAACATAGTCAGGCGGTCGTTGTTGTCAGGGTGTCCAGGTATTGTTCAATGCAGCGCAGTACATCGGCGGCGCGCTGCTGCTTTTCAAGTTGCCCAAGCCATAGCGGTTGTTCTGGCGCGAGCACTTTCCAGCGGCGGGCAAGTTGCCCCAGCTGGTGTTGTTGCGACACGCTAAAGCGCCAGCGTTCCGAAAGTTGTTCGAGGTCGGGATGCGGTGTGTGCCAGTTGCTGTATTCATCTGCCATGGTGGAGAGTGCAGCAAGCAGTTGCTCGATGTCAGCGAGTCTTGCGGTGATGAGTTGCGTGCACAGTTTCGCCGTGACTGTGGTTGTCGTTTGTACCCGGTTGTCAGAGATGACCTTGAAGCATTGCACCAGCTCGCTGGAGGAGAAGCGGCAGGCCGTGGGATAAAAACCGCTGGCCTCCATCTCGTAGATGGCGGCTGCCGGGTAATCCTCTTCGGGGCGGTCAACCGTGTGCAAAGTTTCAGTCGGGATAGGCAGATCCAGTATTTGCGGGGGATACCAGCTTGTTCCGGTCGCGCTGTCGGTAATGCGATGCGCGATATAACCGGTGCCGATGGCATGCTGTGCATGTCCGGCAATGCCGACATTCAACCAGGCTGCGGTGCTGCTTTTGTTTTTCGTATGGGCCAGTACGGCGGTTGCGGCTGCGGCAGCGACCTTGCCCGGTCCTGACACGATGAGTGCCATGTCCGTGTTCCGGTAGACTGGAAAGGCGCAGTCGTGTTGTTTGTCCCTGAGCCTGAAATGGTCAAGCAGGGGACGGGCCTCGGCGGGCAGCGCGACAACGATATTAATCATCGGGCGCTGTCAGCCAGTGGATACATCAGGGAAAGCCTGCGCTGCTGGT
>JAQBDO010000250.1:0-3639 GCA_032124375.1 Gammaproteobacteria bacterium | reverse complement strand
TTACATCACAGTTTCAGTGATTCAGTAAGGGAGTCGTAAGTCTGCAGGTCGCGCTCAAAATAGTGCAGTGTTGGTGCGCTGTACTTGACCAGGTAGAAACCGCTTTCATCAACAACACCGCGCAGCAGCATATCAATTCGAAGCCCGGCATCAGTCTTGTATCGAAGGTGAATCCCAAATCCGGTGTGGCCGGCCAGTTCGACCGGTGTGTTGTGAAGAATCTCGAGACTGGGTAACCCCTCATCCTGTGTCGCCTTGAACTCTGCAATGGTCAGTTCTGCAAGTTCAGAAGGCAGCATGGTTGATGACGAGTTCTTTTTGATCTTTTCAAAGGCCTTCTCATGCGGACGGTACTGGATGCTGATGTACTGTAACAATATGCCGTCCTTTGACAGTATCAGACTGTCATTGCGATCGAGGCGCAACCATCCAATGGGTAGCGTTACACTGTAATGTTCGTTCTGATGGTATTTTTCAGTATTATCGACCTTGACCCAGGTCGTGGCGCACCCGGTTAGTATTAGCAAGAGTGCGAGTGTGATGGTCCAGATTGATGTTTTCACTGCTTTCATCTCCTCGTTTTCAGATTGGTTTGATAGTGTTCGATATAACCGCGGTCTGCCGCATCGGGCTGTAATTCAAGGTAGTGGCTGAAATGATTATCAGCCAGTTCCGGTTCATTGTTTTTCATGTAATACAGGCCTAGTGCGCGGTATGATGGCGCAAAATCGGGGGCCTGCTGCATTGCTGTCTGATAGGCATCGACCGAACGACCTGCATCGCCTTCCTCGTTTCGTAGGCGATAAGCTTCACCAAGGTAGTACCATGCGGATGATGGGTAGCGTTCGAAAGCATTCGGGCGTTCAAGGATAAGCAGCACACTCTGGTGCTGGCTAAGTTCCAGGTAGTCCGCGAGCAGTTCCAATTGCAGTTTTTCGACATGTGAACGATAAGCCGTGGTGCCCCGATAGCCATTCGTCGTGCCATGCTTTTTAACCAGTTCATTGAAGCTCTGAATGCGCTCTTCCAGACCGGGATGCGTAGAAAAAAAGTAGGGTTCATCTATTTCCAGTGCATCGACCTCGGCCAGTAGAAACTCGAATGTAACTGGCGCTTGGCTGACATCATAACCGGCTGACTGCAAACGCTGGAAACCTTCAGCATCTGCTTCCCGTTCCATGTCTTTTGAGAAGCCGTAAATCGACGATAATCCGGCCAGGTCGCCGAGAGCCGGGATGCCGGTTATCACGCCAAAGCCGACTGAAAATGCTGTTGAGTTCTTCACATTACGCCGCTGCTGCCAGCTGTGCTTGTGCGTGAAGTGCACTCCTTCGTGGGCCAAAATAGTTGCCACCTGTGCCTCGTTATCCAGGCGCGTCAGCATGCCTGTGTTGATATAAATGCTGCCGTTTGGCAGTGCAAATGCATTCAGGCTCGGAGAATCAACAACACGTACTTTGATGGAACCGGTGTATTCAGGAAAGAGTTTCTGCATCACGGTCTCTAAGTAGGTCTGCAGGCTCGCATCCTCGTAAAGGTAATCGGTTTTTTCCAGCTGAACATCAAACTCGCTGGCAGAATGCCACAAGCGGCTCTCTTCCGGGGTCAGATTCTTGGTGTCTGCCTGGCTTTGCATCTCCCTGATAGGGGTGGATTCGCACGACGTCAATAGCAATACTGCAAGTACTGCAAGGGTGGAACGCATGGTCAGTTGCCGATCTGCGAGCGGTCATTATTTCCTGACTGCAGGCCCGGGTAATCTTTCGTGAGACTACGGGCCAGTTTAAGGCATGAATCGGGATCACGCAGATCGGTACCTCCGGCAGAGACTTCATGATTCATCCAGAGCAGATCACCGGTTCTGAAATCCACCAGCCCCCCTATCAGGACGGAGTGCCCAAGTGGGACTGCAACACCGAACATCGCACCTACAAACGCGGTTGTCTTGCGCCCTGCTGTGGACACAACATCTTCCCCAACGATAATCAGGCCGGCATCTACATCATACTTTGTCTTCAGGAAACTCAAGCCGTCGCCAAGGGTGTAATCAAAATGCTCGGTTTTGAAGTGCCAAGCTGTATTCGCCGGCAGGGATGTCCACAGCACATTGGCTGTAACCGTGTTGAACAAGGCCAGGTGCTCCTCAAGCGTCTTCTGCTCGTCTGGAGTCAGTGAGGAACTGTCTACGCGCCGCGTTACGCAGCACTTGCCCCCGGAATCTTTTGAAACCAGCAGGGCGCTACGGATGTTTGATTCCGCTTTGCTGCTCCATTCGGGCACCTCCTCCCGAACCCCGCCAGCGGTCATTTCATAAACATCCACATCGACAGGCAACAGCACTACTTGCTGCAAAGGTCGGGAATTCGGATCCTGCTTAATGGTGTAATGAACTTTTGATGATGGAACGGTGGCGCACCCACTCAGTATAAGTGCGGCAACCAGTGTCAGATGAAAACCACGATGGTGGGTCACAGTACCTCCTTCGGGCGCGCATAGCCCATTTGATTAAGCTGCGTGACCGATTATTAGCAAGTTTGTAAAGATGTTGCTTTGACTCTGATCAAGATTGAGGACTTCATGCTTAGCAACTGACTGGCCAATTTATTTTTGAGGAGTGTGAGTTGTTAACCGAGATTGCGCCTTCATGCATCCTGAACGCTCGTTAAAGCAGGTGTCCTTTTCCATATACCCAAGAATGACAAATTCTTGCATCACCAAATACCCGCTTTCACGCGCCTGGAGATGTGTCGGTTGGGCCATTAGTTGTGTCACCCCGATATGGCCCCTGAGTCCCGCCCCGCGTTGGGCGGTCCCCGGAATGCCTCGCTTTGGAATGCACCAGGGGACTATGCATCCCTTGGTCTCAATGCCATAACGCTATGTATTCTATGGGAAGTGGTGGGCCCGAAGGACATCGTTGACTAGTCTTTTTCAGGGTATGCCAGACTGGCTATCAAGATCGTGATGAAGGCCAGTAGGAAGGCCGGTACCAGTTCATACTAAACATCATGCAGTGTTTCCCTCCAGATAATGGCGGTGATAAAGCCAACAGCCATACCGGCGATCACCCCGATGGCACTGGTGCGCCGCCACAGTAATATCAGGATCATTGCCGGGCCGAAGGCGGCGCCGAGTCCAGCCCAAGCATAGAGTACGAAATCGAAGATCACCCGCACTTCACCGAGTGCAACGAACATGCCGGTGAGACCGATCAGCAGTACGGCCAGTCGGTTGAACAGCACAATGATGCGGTTATCCGGGTGGCGCCCCAGAAGCTGGACGTAGAGGTCATGGCTGATGGCTGAGGCGCTTACCAGATGCCCTGAATATCTGCTACCTTAAGCAGTATAGCGCCATGTGCGCTGCGGACTGGAAAACAGACATGCATAACTACAAGGCTGTCGCCATCTTGGCAATGATGTTCACGCTTGTTCAGCTGTCCATGCTGCCCACAGGCCTTGCGCTTGCTGCTCACCCCGATGGCGACGTCAACCAGGATGGCGTGGTTAATATCGTTGATGTCTATACAGGGGTGCGCGCCGCACTGATGCTGCAGACGCTGTTGCCTGATGAACAGTTGCGCGGTGATGTGGCGCCGATCATGGGAGGAAAACCGGTCCCGGACGGACTGGTAAACGC
>JAQBDO010000249.1:0-7565 GCA_032124375.1 Gammaproteobacteria bacterium | reverse complement strand
TCCAATGAGAACACCAACGGTTTGCTACGGCGGTACTTTCCAAAAGGCACTGGCTTGTCGGTACACTCTCAGGCAAAGCTGAATGCCGTGGCGCGGCGATTAAATGAACGTCCGCGTAAGACCCTGGAATACGAAACACCGGCAGAACGATTTAATGCGTGTGTTGCGTCGACCGATTGAAATCGCCACCCAATATAGACAATGTTGATTGGGATAAGTCGGTATGTTGCCAACAAAAGACTGCGTGCTGTACTTATCCAGGGGGCTCGCGCCTACGTACATCGGTTGAAGAACCCCAAGACACCCGGGGAGCGCTGGCTCCGGGCATTGATCCAGCGGGCCGGGTATTGTCGTGCGGCGGTTGCACTGGCAAACAAGAATGCATGCACCCCCCGGGCACTGCTCACGCAGGGGGCGGCATATGACAGAAACCATAGTGAATCACATACCACAGCATAAATCTGTGCGCATAGCGATATAACCACACCGGGTTCAGCAAACAGGCCCTCTTCAGATAAGGATATCCGCCCTGGTGAAACCAGTTCCGTTTTGAGGCCATAGAATCCATCGAGCCAAACAGGCACGGGGGTGCGCATACATAGCGGACTGGGAGATAGCGTCTGATATCTGTAACAAATAACTGTTTGCTTAACAGGAGGAGTACATATACACAGGCGACAATCAACGTATAGAGTATTGCAGGTGTGTATTTTCAGGCACTCTGGCTATCTGAAGATATGCAAGTATGAAGTGAGCTGCATCGAGTTCTGGTTGCACAAGACATAAAAAATAAAAATACAAAAATTGTGCGTCGCTTGACATAAATCAAGGTGGCATTAACAATAATGGGAATATTATCCCATTGATACAAGGTCAGGCTTCATACAGAAGACAATGGTGTACCAGCGAATTCCGATTCAGCTTGGCTGCCGGTCACTCATTGATTCCCCATTCAGAAAGAACCTTAGCTGCAGCTTTTCAACAATCCAGACTATTTTTTCAAGCCAGCATCACCACCACTCGGGGCATCCCGGTAATTTATATTTGAAGGAGAACTCAATGAAGTCACACACGATCAATCACACGAACACAGTTCCTCGCATAGCCAAAGTCGGTTTTTCAGTCTTGGCTGTTGCTGTATCTGTTGCTATGGTGCCAGGTATCTGTGCCGCCTCTGTAATAGGTTTTTTGGGCAATTTCGACGTAATCAATGATACTGGCAGCACTGCGTATGGCTTCGAGATTGAGCTCGAAGGCTTGCATCTATCCGATATCACCGATACTTTCGGCGGCGAAGGCCGGGGCTTTCCGAGTGGTCGTGGCTTTGATCCTTTAACAAGTGTCGAAAGATATGGCGCTCCCGCCGTTACTGAATACTCAAACGGTTCAGTATTCGGCGCGAAGGTGACATATATGGGTCTCTTTGATGGTACCAATTGGGATTACGGTACGCCAAGTGGCACTTTCATAACACCGGGAGACAATTGTTGGTCGGGTGGCGGCGTTGGCTACAATGCCGACACCCCTTGTGATCACTTCGGTGTCGGTACGACCACCAATGCAACCAGGACCACCTACAGCTGGCTGCTTGAAACGCCGACACCCGGGGTATTGACCAATGGCGTTGTCAGCCTTCCGGCGCCGGTTTGGAGTGTTATTCCTGATCCCGTCGTTGGCGCGCCACCTGTTGTGGCAGCACAAATCCAGGCACCGGCGCCTGAAGATGAAGCACAGTTCGGCGAGGCGATCTGGGTGAAGGTTTTCACTACAGAGTTCGAGGATGCCATTGGCCTGGAAGAGCTTGTGGGCGGTAACGCCAAAGTGCAACAAGCTGAAACCGAGGTTGAGTGGCAATTATTGCAGACCGATCCGGGCAACCCGCTGGCTGGACAATTGGAGAGCGGTTATGGGGCTCCGGTAGGCCCGAATGCCGCATCCATCCTAAGGCGCTATGAATTCTTCAACTATGCCGGTGAATATGATACGGAAACCCACGAAGCCTTGGTCGGAAGCGACTCGCATCCGCTCGACAGCGAGCTTGGCAATTACATCGGCGCACAAAATGCGGCAGCCAATCTCAACGCCGTGCCCTTGCCACCCGCCCTTGTATTGCTGGCGTCCGGGTTGCTGGGATTGGTCGGCGTGGCGCGTCGCAAGACAGCCTGAAAAATACAGCTGTGGGATGTGAAGAGACCTCGCATTTGCGGGGTCTTTTTTTGACTGTGCGAAGGACGTGTTATGGCCGAACTGAGAAGTACGATAGCAATCACATGTTCATGGCCAGGTGCCTGGCAAATGTCCGTCGTTGTCCGAACCAGACTAACGGGCTGATTCGGTCCTGACGGGGACATCAGCAATTGCACGTGACATCACGGCCCAGGTTCAATTACTATGATCTGCTACGAATCAATTCCGTATTCCTCGAGGAGTCGCCCCGTGAGTCCCACGAAATTCAGTGCCGTCATCAGCATCCTGCTGGGTGTAGCAGCGATCATCCTGCCTTACCTTTTCGGAACCTTCGCGGTGATGATGCTCGGCGGCGTGATGTTGGCCAGCGGCATCATGGCGCTGCTCTACGTCAATGCCGCACGCAAGCAGGGAATCCCTGTCAGCGTTTTTACCCCCTGGGTACAAATGATCGCAGGCGTGGTTATTCTGATCTGGCCGGAACTGGCCTTATGGGTAGTGGCCGTCATTCTTGGAGGTGGTCTTATCCTCAGCGGCATCACCGGCCTGACGGCCCTGCGCGACTCAGGGGTAGTCAACCCACCCGCGTTTCGCATGATCGGACTATGGGCGAGCATCGTACTTGGCGCGCTGCTAATCGTTTTGGGAGGCACAGGCTCCGCCATTCTGCTCGGGGTGGTCCTCGGAGTTGCATTGATCAGTACCGGCCTTCAACAGTGGCGTTTGGCTGCTTAGGCGCTCGACCATCTTCTACAGAGGCAGGTGTCTGGCGTATGTCCGTTGCTAGCCGAAAACAGAACTACATACCTAATACAGGCGAGCTATAAAGCTGACTAAATACCATCAGCCCCGGCCCGGCCCGGCTACCGTCAGACTATCAATCCCCAACAAGATCAGTCCCTACCAGTGATTCTGTCATGATAAAAAAAAGTAAACCTCTGCTCGGATGGGCATTCAATGATGTGCTCAACGAACTTCATCAGCATGTTTTTGAAGGCGTGCCCGGTGAGTCTGAACCTTTTGAACTTACCTTGCTTGAGCGTGAATACACCGCTTATGTGCTGGCAATTTATTACCAGTGCGAGCACTGTCTTACATTCCACGAACGCGCAGTCAGGGTAGCGAGGCGCAAGGAGAAGTCGGCAGACTGGAACTGGCAGGATGAGTTGATCAGCACAACGCTTTTTTTGCACCTCGACGGGAGGAAACTTTCCGCAATCGAGTGGCAGCGCTGGTTGGCTACATGGGCGGATTCTTCACGGCGCATAAATTTGCATCATCCCTGTCTGGCCAGTTACCTCGCCTATGCAGTTGGTATCGCACGACACGACACTAATCTGATGGACCACGCTTTTTCTTCCATCAGTGCGTCTATCGAGGATGATGACAGGTTAAAGGGGGTGATTCGTGATATTGATGGCGTAGTGGTTTTTATGAAGGCCGCGACATCTAAAAACAGGAGCGACCCAACCATTATAAATAATCTCAGATCGCGTGGTATCAAAGATATTTAACAGTTAAAGCAAGAACAATGCAATCAGAAGAAAAGAAAGGAGACGGAGGCATTTACAAAAGATTGGTTCGGACTCAACAACGGCTCAATATCAGGAAACACTATAATAATCGTTTCCCGAACGTGAAATGGATGGGATGGTTCAGATGTCAGTAACGATTGAAAAACTCCAGGAGGAGGATAAGCCGCAGGTTATGGCCCTGCTTGAGCAGGCGAATATGCATTATATTCCCTCGCCGGAAATGCCGTCGATCAGCTGGGAGAATTATTTTGTAGCCCGGTTGGACGGGCAGGTGGTTGGGTTTGCCGGATATAAAATGTTGTCGGCAACGGAAGCGAAAACCGAACTGATTGTCGTGGATAAGCGCTGCCAGGGAACAGGGCTCGGAATCAAACTTCAAACCCGCCGGATGGAGGAGATGGTCGCGCACGGGGCTCAGAGTTTAACCACCAATTGCGACCTTCCGGAGAGCATTGAGTGGTACAAGAAACATTTCGGCTATCAAGAGGTCGGGCGGTTAAAAAAAGAGCATGAATTCGGCAACCCCGGAATTGATAGCTGGACTACACTGCGAGTTGATTTGAGGCAATGGGACGCCGACCGGGAATGACCGTTGGTGGCCGGTAGCACAGTAAGCACCACCAGAGCTGTAACAGTCAGCTGTTGAATAACCACTGTGTCGCCCCCCGCACAAGTTACTTATCTGAGCCTGACTTGCTGTTAATAGGTGTCGCCTGATGAAACAAAGATTCTCTGAACAACCCCTGATTCAGCAACCAGCCTGGTTTATAGAGCGCACTGCCAGCATTCCTGTGCTGGTATTACTTGTATTACTGTCGGTGCTATTTCCTGCTGTACTGTTTCCCGCGCACGGTATAGGTGACATCAAGCCACTCGACCTTCATTTCTCTTATAGCCCTGAGCAGGTCTACGAACACCTTGCCGCGCTTGGTGCGCAAGGGCGTGACGCCTACATGCGCATGTTATTAACTTCGGACATGGCCTTTCCAGTTATCTATTCAATGACGCTGTCTGTAGCGCTCATGCTTGTCCTGCGCAGGCCTTTTCCACTTGCTAACGTGCAGCTGTGTCTGTTTCCCTTCATGATCGTCATAGCCGACTGGTTCGAGAACCTGAGCCTCGTTATGGTTACGCGTAAATTTCCAGAACGGGCTGACGTGATTGCCAGTTACGCCAGCTCATTTACATCATTGAAGTGGACGCTTATCGTGTTGACGGTAATCATCTTGCTGACGTCAGTGGCTTTTAGGGTTGCCAGGTGGATTCGTGACAAGTGACAAGACTGCGAACGTGCAGGCCAACCGTTTTACGGGGCATCGCTGATTTCCCCCTTGTTTATTAATGCATATCAAGGTTCCCTGGCACGGATAGTTCCAATGCTAGTACAATCAGCAGCATAGTTTTTTCTTCTGAAACCCCCGATGCTCGAGAAACTGGAACCATCGGAAGTCATGGAAGCCCACAAGGGAATCATGAACATTGCCGGTGAGGCATCCGTCTGGAAACAAACGTCTGTCAGCCCCGCCTTCGCCGGTATAAAAGAAGAAAATTTTGTCAGATGTAGCTGAAATTAAACACTGGAGGAAACACCATGTCTGTAGAACGTACGCTATTTGCATTTGGGGGAACCATGGTCATGATCACATCTTTGCTGGCACTGTTCCATAATCCGAACTGGACCTGGGTTACCCTTTTTATAGGCTTCAACTGTTTTCAAAGTTCATTTACCGGCTTCTGCCCACCAAGCTGGCTGATGAAGAAGTTTGGCATTAAAACCGAAGCCGAATTAGCACTGGAAAAATAAACAATATTGAGCGTTGCTCTTAACAAGTTGCTGAAGTAACCCTGCAAGCGTTTCTGAAAATGCCGGTAAACCATCCGGTTGAACATTAACCTGGAAAGCCATCGGAGGAACATGATCGCGGCGGTTGAAAAATACTGGATTGTCAACCGGGCTGTTTTGGATAAATGCCCCTCACCTGCAAGGGCGGCTTGTTGAGGCTGCTGCAGGCATGAACCGTCAGCTACACCCCTTGGGACGAGGCAGGCCAGCGACCTTGTTGGCACATTTAATCAAGCCGGTGGGAAACAGTGAATAGAGGTACTTCTGGTCACTGTGGTCCTTGCCGTACTGTTTCTGCATCAGTTTTGAAAAGGCGCGCGGTTCACACACCTTGCCGTTTTCCTGGAAATACTCGCGAGCCAGGTTAATCACATTCCAGTGTTCCTCCGTCAGCTCGTCAATTTTCTCGTTTTTTGCTATCTCGTGCGCCAGTGCTTCGCTCCACTCATCCAGATTTTCCAGCCAGCCAGCCTCACTCAGCTGGATCGTCTTGCCATCTACTACTGCTTCCATTGTTCTCGCCCCTTGATATTTAACTGAATTTACATGGCCAGTGCCCTGACAAGGCCTGCCGGATTTAAAAGCATAGACGGGTCGATGCCAAATTAGAATGATTATTTAACGCTGCCTACCCCTCTAAATTATCAGGTAAATTAAAGACAACTCAGGTGCATGAAGCACGGGCACTGATTTTTCTGGCTTTTACCGTGCGTCGCCCGGTCACCAACCACCACATACAGGGCCATACTAGCGCTGACTTCGTTACCCGGCAGCTGTCTGACGACAGCATGCAGCCTATCAAAAAACGGCGCGTGGCTCAGTTTTCATCAGGTCGAATAAATTCGACCCTGCAAAGAACTCTGGCTTGATACAAACCGGGCCACTATCGAAAAACGACACCGCTTCTCTGTATAGTAGCTGTCTTGTGAACCGATCCGGCCAACCACAAAATTACCGAGTTATCCGTGAAAACGTTTATTGCTGTATTCATCGCTATTCTGCTTGCAGTCGTCGGCCTGCTGTTTTTCAACAGTAACAAACCGGACAACGACGCAGTTGTCACCGGGCTGCCCTGGCAGATCGACATCCTGCCGGATGGCAACACACGGGTATTCGGCATTACTCTCGGACAGACGACGCTCGGCGAGGCCATTGCACTACTGGGTGATGATCTGGACCTGGCAATCATCGCAGCGCCCTACGAGACCGGCGCACTGGAAGCCTATTACAGCCACTACTCAGCCGGCCCGATCACAGGCAAATTATTCCTGATACTGGATATCGCCCCCGGGGCACTCGCCCCCATGCGCGAACGCGCGTTTCAGGACCGTGGCATGCGCAGGTACCGTCTGCACCCGGATGACCTGCCGGTGGCCTACCAGGCACCGGTCAGCGCGATTAACTTCCTGCCCAGCTTCAACCTGGATGAGGAAATCGCGCAAAATCGTTTCGGCGTGCCCGCCGAGATCATTCAAACTCGCGCTGAACAGAAACATTTTCTCTACCCGGAGAATGGACTGGACCTGATTCTCAATGAGGACGGCAATGAAATCCTGCAATACCTGTCACCCGGCAAATTCAGTGCGCACCGCGCTCGACTACAACCATTGCCTGCTACCCGCGAAAAACCAGAGGTCCCTTAAAGTTATTGCGCGACGCGGCTGGTACCACCAGTCGTCAGCACGCGTACCTGGTCACCAACGGCAAATTTTTCATGCGGTGACAGGCCCTGCACGATAGCGACGGTTCGACCACTATCCAGCTTGACGGTGATTTCCACACCCTGACTGCGAGTCACCCCTTCTTCAACCGCTGCACCGGCCATGCCACCCGCCACGGCACCAATCACTGCCATGATGGCACTGCCCTTGCCGCCACCCAGCGTACTGCCGCCTATACCGCCAACAACCGCACCGGCACCGGCACCTATGGGTGTCTTGGTGCCCTCGATCTGAACAGGCCGTAAAGTGATTATTGTTCCATACTCAACCTGCTGGGAC
>JAQBDO010000248.1:0-6197 GCA_032124375.1 Gammaproteobacteria bacterium | reverse complement strand
CCGGTACCAGCGGAATTTGCCCGGAAAGATAAACCGTATTACCACAACGCACGGCCTGCGAGTAGGTGCCGATAGCCTGCGGTGCGCGCTCGGTCTGAATGATTTCACGGCTCATGATATTTCCTCATTTATTAAATTATGCCTGAAAGATGACCATGAATACGGCACGGCTCAACCCTTGGTGCGGGTTATCTTGATCACGGACGGGAGGCTGCGCACCCGGCGCATCACCCTGGCAAGATGCTGGCGATTATGTACCGTCAGCCTGAATAACAGATTGTTCGTCAGCCCGTCTCCTTCTTCAATACCAACATTTTCGATATTGGAATCTGTGTCTCCGATGACCGTAGCGACCCTTGCCAGCACACCCCGCCGGTCTTCGACAATAACGCTGACCTCAACAGGAAACTCTTCATCAAGGCCGGGCTCCCAGTGCACATCGATACAGTTCTCGGCGGGATACTTGTCATCAGCAATATTTCTGCAGGCCTGGGTATGAATCATCATGCCGCGACCGCCGGTAATTACGCCGACAACCGGATCACCCGGAATCGGACGACAACATTTTGAAAACCGGGTCACCATACCCTCGGTACCCTTGATCACCAGTGGCTTCATGGCCATTGTGTTATTTTCCGCGCCACTCCCGCCATATCCTGCCGGGGCCAGCGCCTGCGCCACCAGCACCGAGGGCCGTCGGCCCAGGCCGATTTCAACCAGCAGATCCTCCTCGGTTTTCAGGTGATACTCCTTCAGCAAGGCATGTACACGTTCGCCCGGTATCTTGTCCGCAGAGGTTTCGAACACACCCAGTGCCCGCTCCAGCATGCGGCGGCCCAGTTCAACGGCCTCTTCACGCTTCAGGTTCTTTTGATAATGGCGAATATTGGAACGCGCCTTGGCAGACACCACAAAGCTCAGCCAGGCCGGACTCGGATGCGCACCGGCCGCCGTCACAATCTCGACCGTCTGACCGCTACGTAATATGGTGCGCAGCGGCACCAGTTGCCGGTCAACCTTGGCAGCAATACAGGTGTTGCCGACATCGGTATGCACGGCATAGGAAAAGTCGATGACAGTTGCACCGTGCGGCAACTTCATGATTTCACCGGCCGGCGTAAATACATAGATGGCGTCTGGAAACAGGTCAAGTTTGACGTTTTCAAGAAACTCCAGCGAATCACCGGCATGTGTCTGCATTTCCAGCAGTTCGCGCAACCATTCACGCGCACCGGCATTCATCTGGTCAATCTTTTCTTCGCTACTCTTGTATATCCAGTGTGCTGCCACGCCTGACTCTGCGATTTTGTCCATATCCTCGGTACGAATCTGGACTTCAATCGGTACCCCGTAGGGACCAAACAGAATACTGTGCAAAGACTGGTAACCGTTGGCCTTGGGAATGGCGATATAGTCCTTGAACTTACCCGGCACCGGCTTGAACAGATTATGCATGATCCCCAGCGCCCGGTAACAGGTGTCAATCTCATCAACGATGATGCGAAATGCATAAACATCATAGATTTCTTCAAAGGAGAGGGTCTTGTCACGGATCTTGCGATACAGGCTATACAGGTGTTTTTCCCGACTGACTATGCGAGCCGTCAGGTCCTCCTGCCGTACCCGGCGCTTTATCGCCGTCTCGATCTTGTTCAGTACCTCCTTGCGATGCCCGCGTGCCGCGCGTACAGCCTTTTCCAGCACCTTGTAGCGCAATGGATAAAGCGCGGCAAAACCCAGGTCCTCCAGCTCCACACGCAGCGCGTTGATACCCAGCCGGTTGGCAATTGGCGCATAAATGTCCAGTGTTTCGCGGGCGATACGCCGGCGTTTATCAGGGCGCATCACGCCGAGCGTGCGCATGTTGTGTAACCGATCGGCCAGCTTCACCAAAATAACACGGATATCGCGCACCATCGCCAGTATCATCTTGCGAAAATTCTCGGCTTGCGCCTCCGCATGGCTCTCGAACTTTATTTGCGTCAGCTTGCTGACCCCGTCAACCAGCTCCGCCACGTCAGCACCGAATTCGGTGGCAATCTGCTCCTTGGCCGTTGGCGTATCCTCAATGACGTCATGCAGGATGGCGGCAATAATTGTTTTGTAGTCCAGCCGTAATTCAGCAAGGATGCGGGCAGCAGCAATAGGATGGTAGATATAAGGCTCCCCGGACAACCGGAGCTGACCTTCGTGCGCCTCTGCACCAAACAAATAGGCGCGATAAACGTCCTGCACCTGCTCTTTGTCCATATAGGACTCCAGCATTTTGCACAGGTCACTGATCAGAAAACGCGAGCCGTCCTCAACAGTGGTGTCTGGTCTGGTAGCCATGGGCGAATTATCGGTTTGTTCTGGTGCGCTCGTTTCAGCAGCTGAAACTATAACGCATTAGCGCTTCCGGCAATATTCAGCGGCAACAGAATACCGGTCGCAACCGGACAACAGGGAGACAATCCGTGTCGGATCAAAAAGAGCGGCGGCTGTCCTGCAACAGATACAGGGCAATGGGAAATTCAGGGCAAGGCGCTCACACACCACAATCGGGGGAGAATTCTGGATCAGCTTTCAGCTTTTGGTGATTCTTCGTCTGCAACCGCAGGCGCTTCCTCGGCAGACGGCGTATCGTCCCCGGACTCGGCTTTTACTTCAGCCTCGACTTCAGCTTCCGTTTCCTGTTCTTCAAATACCGAGGAATGAGCCCGCTCATCCAGAATCGATGGGCCAATCAGCCCTGCGGCGATTTCACGCAGGGCGACAATGGTGGGTTTGTCGTTTTCCCATGGAACCAGTGGCTGCACACCATTGGCCAACTGCCGGGCACGCTTGGTTGCTACCAGCACCAACTGAAAGCGGTTATCAACCTTGTCGAGACAATCTTCTACTGTGACGCGTGCCATGTAACTCTCCGAAAAACCTGAACATAATACTGAAGGGCGTGCGAGTTTACCCGAATCACCCGGCCGACGCCAGCAAGTCAGCCAGCAGGGCAGCATGGTGGCCAATCTGGGGGATCAGACGCAGCTGACCGCTGCGCATAATCAGTACCAGCTCATCCAGCGCCTCCTGAAAAACATCATTGATCACAAGGTAGTCATACTCGTCATAGTGCGACATCTCGCTGACCGCATCACGCATACGACGCGCAATGACCTCGTCATCATCCTGACCGCGATCTTGCAGCCGCTGCTGCAACGCCTCCTGCGAGGGCGGCATTATAAAGATGCCTACCGTATTCGGCATCTGCTCACGCACCAGCCGGGCACCCTGCCAGTCAATTTCGAGAATCACATCGACACCGGTGGCCAGCTGGTCTGCCACAGCCTGCCGTGAGGTTCCGTAGCGGTTATCGAATACCTGTGCATGCTCCAGAAACTCGTCCCGCTTGACCATGCCATCGAACGCCACAGCATCGATGAAGTGGTAATCCACACCATCAACTTCACCGGGTCGCGGATAGCGCGTGGTGTGTGACACCGACAAGGCAAGTTCTCTGCCCATGGTTTCCAGCAAGGCCTTCAGCAGGCTGGACTTGCCGGCACCGGAAGGCGCCGAGATGATATACAGCGTGCCACCGCCCATCGGACTGATATTATTCATAATGATTTATCCCTGCAGCATTAACCACTGGTTTATTCCGCGTTCTGAACCTGTTCGCGCATCTGCTCAATCAACACCTTGAGCTCGATTGAAATATTACTGGTTTCTGTCGCCACCGACTTGGAACCGAGCGTATTGGCTTCACGGTTCAGCTCCTGCATCAAAAAATCCAGCCGTCGTCCTACCGGTTCCTTGCGCTCCAGCACCCGACGCACTTCACCGACATGCCCCTCAAGACGATCCATTTCCTCATCAACGTCTATTTTCTGCAACTGCAGAACCAGTTCCTGCTCAAACCTTGCCGGATCAGCATCAAGGTCAAGGTCCGCCAGACGGGCGTGCAGCTTTTCCCGCAGACCGGCACGAATCTCCGGCAGACAGGTGCGCGCCTGCACCAGCAGCTTGCTCATATCATCGCAACGCTGCAGCAAAATAGCCTTGATCTGTTCGCCCTCTCGCTCACGGCACAACAACAACTCATCCAGTGCCTGCTCCAGCAATACCAGCGCCGCTTGCATCAGGGGGCCGGTATCCACCGCTTCTTCACGCACCACACCGGGCCAGCGCAATACTTCCAGTGGATTCAACGGTACTGACGTCGGCAAACGCTGGTTGACTGCCTCGCAAGCAGCCAGCACCCGGGTGAGATTATCTTCATGGATATCGACTGGCGCTGCACCAACGGTGGCCGGCCGGAAACGACAGGAACATTCCACCTTGCCGCGACCCAGGCGCGCATTTAACCGCTCTCTAACGGCCGATTCCATGGCACGGAGTTCTTCCGGAAGGCGCAAACCCAACTCGAGATAGCGGTGATTAAGAGAACGAATCTCCCATGCCAGACTGCCAAAATCGTTATCGGCCTCCTGTCTCGCAAAAGCCGTCATGCTACGCATCATATGTTTTTACCTGCTACCGAATGGGGCTGTCATGTTAAGCCTTGCTGACAAGCTGTCAACAACGGACAAAAAAAAGCCACCGCTACCTGCCGGTAGCAGTGGCTTGCGTCGGGGCAACCTTAAACTGGGGCTACAGCTCACCCAGCGGTCGTATAAAAGTATACCTGGCAGGTTCCACAACCAGCTTCTGGCCAGCATCACCCGCATTACCGCCAAGCAGACTGAAAGGCAATGTAACTATATAAGTAACCGTTCCGAGAATCGTACTGACCAGCATAAACGGACGCACCATAAAAGCATCTGCCAGCATGGTACCACCCGTAGGTTCCTCATGGAGGACTTCATAAGCCGCCACATTCGCGCTGAACATGACATTGGAAAGAGCGAGCGTGAAAGCCAGAAAATACGTAGGCAGCTTCCTGTTTAACTGTTGCATGATATGAATCTCCTTGTGCACGATCCGGAACAGCGGGATCAGATACCGGTACTCGAATACTCTCTGTTATTCGTCCGGTCACCGCCCTGCCTTTAGCAGGTTCTTAATCCAAACACCGGGAGTGCGACACTGTTCAAAGTCCAGTCCACTACACACCAAGTGCATCCAACATAGTACAAATCCAACAATCTATCAAGTATCAGTGACTTAGTAATCACGGCCGGAGATTCGGCCCGCGCCTTCATCCAACGGCAACGACCCGTCCGTCACCATTGGCTCTACCTTCGGACCCAGCATAATCGCCACCCAAGACGTGTCGTCGTGGCTATCCAGCGCATTCTTGGCCGCAACGGCGAGTGCCACCAGTAATGGCGCGCCGCCCTGTTAAAGCCGGCCAACTCAGCAATTCGTACCGTTTTCCCGGCGGCGCGTTTCATGCGACGGGAGTCAGACGACGGCTATCGCGCTATACTGCGCGCCTCATTTATTACCCAGGATCAAACTATGCGCCCCAGCAACCGCGCCCCCGACGAGATGCGCCATATACGCATCACGCGTAACTACACCATGCATGCAGAAGGCTCCGTGCTAGTGGAATTCGGTAACACCCGTGTTTTGTGCAATGCCACCATTGAAGAGCGGGTGCCGGGATTCCTGCGCGGCAAGGGACAGGGCTGGGTGACCGCCGAGTACGGCATGCTGCCGCGCTCCACCAACAGCCGCATGGATCGCGAGGCGACACGTGGCAAACAGGGCGGACGTACCATGGAAATCCAGCGTCTGATTGGACGCTCACTACGTGCGGTCGTTGACCTGCAGGCACTCGGCGAGCGCTCGGTCACCATCGACTGCGACGTTATCCAGGCCGATGGCGGCACCCGTACAGCCAGTATTACCGGCGGCTTTGTGGCACTCGCCGACGCCGTGCAGACCTTGCTGGACAGCAAAGCCATTAATAAAAATCCGCTCACCGGCCAGGTAGCCTCGGTGTCTGTCGGAATCTATAAAGGCACCCCGGTGCTGGATCTGGATTACCCGGAAGACTGCAACGCCGAGACCGACATGAACGTCGTCATGAGTGATACCGGTGACTTTATCGAAGTACAGGGTACCGCCGAGGGTCACCCGTTCAACCAGGATGAGTTAAACAGCATGCTGGCATTGGCCAGGAAAGGTATCAGCGAACTGATTACCAGCCAGCAGGACGCACTCAAGTAGCTCGTCATGAAAGATATCGTTCTGGCAAGCAGCAACAAGGGCAAGGT
>JAQBDO010000247.1:0-11108 GCA_032124375.1 Gammaproteobacteria bacterium | reverse complement strand
CATAATCAACTGCCATACGAACAATCGTATCGACGCCATCGATATACAACCAGTAAGCTATCAGATACAACCAAACGTTACGCAGCTGCCTGACTTCATGCAGTGTTTCCCCTATACGGGTAAAACCTCTCCTCAATACTGCCAGCGACCAGGCTGATTGTTCCCCGTCCGGCTCATCGACCAGCAACATCAACGGCATGGAGAATATCAGCCACCAGACAGCCACCATCAGAAATGACACCCGTACGGCTGTCGTTCCGTCGGCAAGTCCGAAGCTTTCCGGATGCAATGCCATCATCACGTTTACCGACAACAGCAAACCTCCACCGAGGTAACCAAGTGAGAAACCAAGCGCTGAGGTGTGATCGATATCCTCCTTTTTGGAGACAAATGGCAATAATGAATCATAAAAAACATTGCTCCCGGAGAAACCGATCACTGCGCACACATACAGAAATGCAGCCAGAAGCCAGTCGCCCTGATTGACCAGGTACAAACTACCCGTCATCAAGACCCCAAGAAATGCGAAGGAAAACAGCAAGGCCTTGCGCCTGCACATGCAATCCGCAATTGCGCCCAACACCGGCGCAAGCATGACGATCAACAAACTTGCCAGGGAATTCGCCATCCCCAATCTGAAGGTGCTCGTTACAGGATCGATACCTGTATTCCAGTAATCCTTGAAAAATACCGGGAAGAACCCCGCCATAACCGTTGTTGCAAAAGCTGAATTTGCCCAGTCATACATGGCCCAGCCCCATTTCTTGCGAGCTGGAATTATTTCATTTGGCATCAATACAATTCCGTCTTTTCATGGATAATGGACACAGAATCGGGGCACGCAGCACTATGGTTACAGAAGCAAAGCCATTTTGGAACACAAAAAAACTCGACGAGATGACAACCGAGGAATGGGAATCGCTATGCGATGGTTGCGGGCGATGCTGCCTGCACAAGCTGGAAGACATTGACACAGGACTGTACTTCTATACCAACGTTGCATGCCGCCTGCTGGATAACGAGTCTTGTCGCTGTAACAACTACCCGGAACGGATATCACTCGTAAAGGACTGCCTGATACTGTCACCGGATGAGCACAAACAGTACGACTGGCTACCTCTCAGCTGCGCCTACCGTCTGTTGGCAAATGGTATGGAGCTGGAATGGTGGCATCCATTGGTTTCAGGTGACCCAGACACAGTGCACCAGGCACGCATTTCGGTTCGCAACAGGACTGTTAGTGAAAACGGTGTAGCGCAGGAACAGCTCGAAGATCACATAATCAGCTGGATTGATTTTTAGCGATCTTGCCTAGTGATCGCGTGTAGAGAGAAATCTGATCTCCGGCCATTTCTCCATCGCCAGATCCAGGTTCACCCGCGTCGGTGCAATATAGACGAGCGAACCGCCCTGGTCCTCGCCAAGATTTTCATAGGCCTTAACACGAAATTTCTCTTCCATCACACGATCATCACATTCTATCCAGCGAGCCGTGGCTACAGAAACAGACTCGAACTGGCACTCAACACCATATTCAGATTTCAACCGGTGTGCGACCACCTCAAACTGGAGCACACCAATAGCACCCAGGATCAAGGCGTTATTTTTCAGTGGACGAAACAGCTGTGTGGCACCCTCCTCGCATAGCTGATCAAGCCCTTTTTGCAAGGCCTTCATCCGCAACGGATCCTTGAGGATAGCGCGCCGAAACAACTCCGGTGCAAAATTCGGGATACCGGTAAACTTCAGGTCTTCGCCTTGAGTGAAGGTATCACCAATGCGAATAGTCCCATGATTATGTAAGCCGATAATATCGCCTGTAAAGGCTTCTTCAACATGCCCGCGATCTGATGCAAGAAAAGTCACGGCATTCGATACCTGTACATCCCGCCCGATACGAACGTGGCGCATCTTCATTCCTTTCTGGTAGCTGCCAGAACAGATCCTCAGAAATGCAATACGATCACGATGCGCCGGATCCATATTGGCTTGTATCTTGAATACAAACCCGGAGAAATCTTTCTCCGTCGGATCGACTTCGCGGGTTGTGGTACTGCGCGGTAGCGGTGACGGTGAAATTTTTACAAACTGTTCCAGCAACTCATTCACACCAAAATTATTAATTGCCGAGCCAAATGTAACCGGCGTCAACTCTCCGTCAAGATAAGCTGCCAAATCAAATTCGTGACTGGCCCCCGCTACCAGTTCCATTTCATCACGCAGTTCAGTTGCCTGATCACCCAGGATTTCATCCAGCTCCGGATTTTCTATCCCCTGTATTATTTTGACATTTTGACGTTGACTGTTTTTTCCGGATTCATAAAGATGCACAGCATCATTGAGGATATGATAAATACCCTTAAAACGTTTACCCATACCGACCGGCCAGGTAATCGGCGCACACTTTATTTTAAGAACCTCTTCCACCTCATCCAGCAACTCGATGGGGTCTCGTCCTTCACGATCAAGCTTGTTGATAAAGGTAAAAATCGGCGTATCACGCAATCGGCATACTTCCATGAGTTTAATCGTGCGGGCCTCAACACCCTTTGCACAATCGATCACCATTAATGCGGAATCAACTGCTGTCAGTGTTCGATAGGTATCTTCCGAAAAATCCTCATGGCCCGGAGTATCCAGTAAATTAATAATGGCATCACCGTATGGAAACTGCATCACGGAAGAGGTCACTGATATGCCGCGTTCCTTCTCCAGCTCCATCCAGTCAGATGTCGCATGACGCGCCGCCTTGCGGCCCTTCACAGTGCCGGCCTGTTGTATTGCACCACCGTACAGCAGTAATTTCTCTGTCAGGGTGGTCTTGCCCGCATCCGGGTGGGAAATAATGGCAAAGGTACGACGTCGCTTTGCCTCTTGTTCAGAACGACTCATTTTTAACGGGGATATCCAGAAAACCAGAAAGGCGCGTATCTTACCTGATGACCGGCAAAACGTCGTCAGGTTTTCACATGCGCAAAGAGCCTGCTACAGGGTACGCGCGAGAATCAGTGCATCCTCCCGTCCAGCACCTGCCGGGTAATAGTCGCGTCGATTGCCGAGCTCATTAAATCCCTCATCCTCATATAGGGCACGAGCGGCGGCATTTGAGGGCCGGACCTCCAGAAAGATCACTTCGGTATTATGCCGCCGGGCGATCGCCACCAGGTGTCTGAGCATGTTTCTGCCTATACCCTGTTGCCGGGATTCTTCCCGCACACAGAGGTTAAGCAAATGCGCCTCACCCACAGCCACACTGATAATGCCATATGCCTCAATCATGCCATTTCTGCCACATACCCAGCCGCTGTACCCGGCATGCAGGCAGTCACCAAAGATTGTCTGTGTCCAGGGATGCGGATAACTCTGCCGCTCAATCCCGATAATCTCAGACAGGTCTTCTCTCTGCATCGGTCTGAAATCAAGGGCTGGCTCTTTTAAAATTGCACTCATAACAGGTAAGCAATCCTAATCCTGTATTGAAAGTTGCTGCCTATAAACCGCCTGGGCAAATTGCAGGTCATACCACACTTTGCGTTTTTCCAGTGGCGAACGCAACAGGTAAGCCGGGTGGTACGTCACAATGACAGGAATATTTGTTTCACCATAATGATGCACTTTGCCGCGCAAATCCCCCAACTTCTCTTTTTTCTGCAGCAGGTTATGCGCCGCAATGCGACCAACTGCAAAAATCAGCTGTGGCTGCATCAGGGCAATCTGCTGCTGCAAGTAGGCCTGGCAACAGGCAACCTCGTCCGGCAAAGGATCACGATTGGCCGGCGGCCGGCACTTCAGAATATTGGCAATATAAATATCCTCGCGCTGCAAACCTGCCGCAAATAACATTTCGGCAAGCAACTCCCCGGCAGGACCGACAAATGGTTCTCCCTGCCGATCTTCTTCATCACCGGGCGCTTCTCCGATAATCAGCCAGTCTGCATCTTTATTACCCGCCCCAAATACCGTTTGGGTACGGCCCTCGTGTAGCGCGCATTTCTGGCAGCCTGCTACCTGTGCTTCCAGTGCCAACCAGTCCTGCATAACCGGTTCAGCCGTAGCAGTCTGTTGCTCAGGGACAGCATCGACTACCAGATCTTCAACACCCTCACGCACAACCCAGCGTTGCACGCCCATGGCTTGCAGATATTCATGATGCAAATCCTGACTCATGGACATCAATTATTCAGACGTCACCCAGCTGCGGGTGGGCGCGTGCTTCAGGCTGAATAATCTTGTTAATGGCATTAATGTAGGCCTTCGCGGAGGCGATCACGATATCCGTATCTGCACCCTGACCGTTTACAATGCGGCCATTTAACTGCAACCGCACAGTGACCTCGCCCTGGGAATCTGTTCCGCTGGTTATATTATTCACCGAATACAATTCCAGTTCGGTACCACTATTGACGAGCGCCTCAATCGCCCTGAAAGTAGCATCGACCTGACCACTTCCTGAACAGGATATCTTTTTCTCCTCACCTTCTATCGACAGAACCATGTCGGCATACGGTGTCTCCCCGGTTTCTGAACAGGACTTAAGAGATACCAGTCTCAACCAGTCATTTTCTGATTCCAGTCCTGATTCTGTAACAAGAGCCTGCAAATCCTCGTCAAAAATTTCATGTTTCTTGTCAGCGAGTTCCTTGAAGCGCGTAAAGGCAGCATTCAATTCTTCTTCATTCTCAAATTCGATGCCGATATCCTTAAGACGCGTTCGAAAGGCATTGCGACCGGAATGTTTACCCAACACAATCCGGTTCTCCGTCCAACCGACATCCTGTGCCCGCATTATTTCATAGGTCTCACGACTCTTGATGACACCATCCTGATGAATACCTGATTCATGCGCAAAGGCATTCACGCCGACAATCGCCTTGTTCGGCTGCACCGCAAAACCGGTGATACTGGAGACCAAACGTGAACAGGTCAGAATCTGCGTAGTATCCAGATCAGTCCTGCAGGGAAAGACATCCTGGCGGGTCTTCACTGACATAACCACTTCTTCCAGCGAGGCATTACCGGCGCGTTCACCCAGGCCATTAATCGTGCATTCGACCTGACGCGCACCATTGAGTACGGCTGACAGTGAATTGCCAACAGCAAGACCAAGGTCATTGTGACAATGAACCGAGAACACCGCCTTGTCTGAATTCGGCACGCGTTCAATCAGGGTCCGAATCAATTCACCAAACTGGTGTGGCAGGTTATAACCGACGGTATCAGGTATATTGACTGTTGTTGCCCCGGCAGCGATAACCGCTTCCAGCACCTGACAAAGAAAATCTGTTTCCGAACGTCCCGCATCTTCCGGCGAAAACTCGACATTATCAGTATATTGGCGCGCCCGCTTCACTGCCCGAACGGCCTGCTCTATCACCTGATCCGGTTCCATACGCAATTTCATCTTCATGTGAATCGGCGAGGTCGCAATAAAGGTGTGAATACGTGCTGATGCAGCCGGCTTCAGGGCTTCACCGGCACGATCAATATCCTTGTCCAACGCCCTTGCCAGACCACATACAGTACTGTCGGTTATTGCTCGGGCAACTGCCTGTACTGCCTCAAAATCACCCTGGCTGGCAATCGGAAAGCCGGCCTCGATTACATCAACGCGCATTCGCTCCAGCGCCCTGGCAATACGAACCTTCTCATCACGGGTCATGGACGCACCGGGACTCTGCTCACCATCGCGTAACGTGGTATCAAAAATTATTAACTTTTCATGATTACTCATCATTAGACTCCATCGGGGACTCGTCCCTTAGCGATTGTATCCAGCATAACAAACCAGCTGCAGGTCGGCTGCTCGATCAGGAAATATTCTGTTTGTAACGCGTTTTACCTCGCCAGGTATATGGATTATCTGCCCGCAGGCAGCAGTCGCAGGAGGGGCAAAAGCAGGAGCAAGCCGGCTGATAGCAGGCTTTGAAAGAAATCACTGATTGTTTTTTTAAAACAGGTCACAGCCACAGAGTATTATAAAATTACCTGATTGCCAACCCCGCCCGGCGTGTCGAAAGTCATTCACCCCGCTTTCTTGCTCTGCGGCGGTTCCTGATTCCCACCAGCGTATAAATAATGCCGAAAATGGAATACCCCAGGAATCCAAT
Source organism: Gammaproteobacteria bacterium (assembly GCA_032124375.1). Classification (GTDB taxonomy): domain Bacteria; phylum Pseudomonadota; class Gammaproteobacteria; order UBA9214; family UBA9214; genus UBA9214. The sequence continues at coordinate 5,001 of JAQBDO010000247.1, read as the reverse complement.
AAAGAGGACCTTGGGCGGATCAATGGAGGCAAAGGCATATACCAGCACCACAACCAGAATCGCAACAAAAGAGACCCGGTTGTTGAAATGGAATTCCTTGAAACTGTAATAGCGAATATTGCTGACCATCAACAAGCCCATCGAAATCGTCAGCACAAAAACGAGGTAGACCAGATCATCACCGGCTATGCCAAAATCCGTAGCCGCCCAGACCAGTCCAGCCAGCACGCCGGCTGCCGAGGGACTGGGCAAACCCCTGAAATAACTTTTTTCTGCCGTGGCTACCTGGGAATTAAAACGCGCCAGTCGCAAGGCCGCACTGGCGGTATATATGAAGGCTGCCAGCCAGCCAAGTTTCGCCCACCCGACACTGACCATATCGCGCAACGCCCACTCATACATAACCAGCGCCGGGGCAAGCCCGAAACAAACCATGTCCGACAGACTGTCATACTGGACGCCGAATTCACTTTGGGTGTTCGTCAAGCGTGCCACCCGCCCATCAAGACCGTCCATCACCATGGCGATAAAAATAGCGATAGCCGCTGCTTCAAAGCGCCCGTTTATGGCTGCCACAATGGCATAAAAGCCGGAAAACAGACCAGCTGTTGTTATCATGTTCGGCAACAAATAGATGCCGCGGCGTGATTGATGTTGCTTGTCGTCCGTATCCATTTATCGGGTATCCCGGGGTTCAGGTATGTACCAGTGTAGCAATCGTGTCAGAGCCACCATGCACCACATCACCCTCGGCCACAACCAGACGGCTGTTCTGCGGCAGATAGACATCAACTCGCCCGCCCCAATGCACAAAACCGCAGCGTTTTCCCTGGCCGGTACGCTCACCGATACGAATATGGCAATGCGGCTCGGTATTCAGTCGCCCCCGGGTCATCACCATAACAATATCATCACCCTCATCCGTCTGCAGCCAGACACCGTGGGGTCTGCTGCTATCACCCGGGTAATTGGGTGTCTCCAGCACCTTGCCTTCGATGGGGCTGCGCGTGGTGAATACTCCATAGGGACTCATCTGCACCGTCACACGGGTACTCTGCCGCTGCAAGTAAGGATCATGCTCCTCGGTTCTGATGGCAACGACCTTGCCGTCAGCGGGACTCAGAACAGCCATTGGTTGCGAAGGAATGTCGCGTTCCGGATCCCTGAACAGAACCAGCAGCAGTACTGCGAGCACCCAGAAAAACAGTGCCGGCATGATGCCCATGAGATGCGTCACCGCCACCGCCACCAGAATCGCCGCCAGTAGCGGCGCCACCCCTTCACGAGCGATCATAGGTAACTGTTCACGATTTCATTCCCGGCAATACCTGGCGTCCGAGGCAAGATGACCTCAGTTAACGTTCTTGTCGACAATCTTGCCTTCGTTGATCCAGGACATCATACCGCGCAGCTTGGCACCCACTATTTCAATCGGGTGCTCTCTGCCCAGACGGCGCTTCGCCTTCAGTGTTGCGGCGCCGGACTGGTTCTCCAGAATGAACTCGCGCGCGAATTCACCATTCTGAATTTCCGTCAGGATACGACGCATTTCCTGCCTGGTTTCATCGGTTATGATACGCGGGCCACGGGTCAGATCACCGTATTCCGCTGTATTTGAAATGGAGTAGCGCATGTTTGCGATGCCGCCTTCATACATCAGGTCCACAATCAGCTTGAGCTCATGCAGACACTCAAAATATGCCATCTCCGGCGCATAGCCGGCTTCCACCAGGGTCTCAAACCCGGCCTGCACCAGCGAGGTTGCACCACCACACAGTACGGCCTGTTCCCCGAACAGGTCGGTCTCGGTCTCTTCCTGAAAAGTCGTTTCAATCACACCGGCACGACCACCACCATTGGCAGAGGCATAGGACAGCGCAATATCCCTGGAACGGCCGCTGGCATCCTGAAAAACAGCAATCAGGCTGGGCACACCGGCACCATTGGTGTAGGTCGAGCGCACCAGATGACCCGGTCCTTTCGGCGCAATCATGATGACATCCAGATCCGCACGTGGCTCGATCTGTTCGTAATGAATATTAAAGCCGTGCGCAAACGCCAGTGCCGCACCCTGCTTGATGTTGGGTGCGATACTGTCAAGGTAGAGCTTCGCCTGATGTTCATCCGGTGCCAGTACCATCACGACATCGGCGCCCGCAATCGCATCATCAATAGACTTGACAGCCAGCCCCGACTTCTTTGCCTTGGCCTCGGAGATTGAGCCGGAACGCAAACCCACGGTCACATCCACACCGGACTCTTTCAGGTTGTTCGCATGCGCATGCCCCTGTGAACCGTAGCCGATAATAGCCACTTTAAGGCCCTGAATAATGGATAGATCCGCGTCTTTGTCGTAATAGATATTCATGTTCTGTACCTGTTGTGTTTCCTGTCATTGACGTCTTGTGAGCAGACGCCGCGTTAATAGAATAGTTTTAGAGAACCAGCGAACGGTCCCCACGTGAAATACCGGAAACCCCGGAACGGACCACTTCGACGATGATGCCCTTGTCCAGCGCATGCAAAAAAGCGTCCAGCTTGTCACCGGCACCTGTTAGTTCGATCGTGTAGGTTTCGTCCGTCACATCAATGATGCGGCCACGGAAAATATCCGATATTCGCTTGAGTTCATTGCGTCGCTCGCCCTGTGCCTGCACCTTGACCAGCATCATTTCGCGTTCGATGTGCGGACCTTCGGTCATATCCATCAGCTTGACGACGTCAATCAGTTTGTTGAGCTGCTTGGTGATCTGCTCGATGATCTCATCCGTTCCGCGTGTCACCAGCGTCATGCGTGACAGCGTAGGATCCTCGGTCGGCGCGACCGTCAGTGACTCGATGTTATAGCCACGCGCAGAAAACAGGCCGGCAACCCGTGACAGGGCACCCGCCTCGTTTTCCATCAAAATTGAAATAATGTGTCGCATCTTAGACCAGGATCATCTCGTTCTGACCGCCACCTGCCGGAATCATCGGGTACACATTCTCATCCTTGTCCGTCAGGAAATCCATAAATACCAGTCTGTCTTTCAGTTTCAGCATTTCGATCAGCGCACCTTCAACATCGCCCGGCCGGGTAATCTGCATACCCACATGACCATAACTCTCTGCAAGCTTCACGAAGTCCGGCAATGATTCCATATAGGACATGGCGTAACGTTTCTGATAGAAGAATTCCTGCCACTGACGCACCATCCCCAGGTAACCATTATTCAAATTGATAATCTTGATTGGCAGGGAGTATTGCTTGCAGGTAGACAGTTCCTGAATACACATCTGGATACTGCCCTCGCCGGTCACACAGGCCACGGTTGCACCCGGATGCGCCAGCTGTACACCCATGGCAGCAGGCAAACCAAAGCCCATGGTGCCGAGGCCGCCCGAGTTGATCCAGCGCCGCGGCAGGTCGAATTTGTAAAACTGCGCCGCCCACATCTGATGCTGACCAACATCGGAGGTGACAAAAGCATCACCTTCGGTCAGCCTGTAGAGTGTCTCCAGCACAAATTGCGGCTTGATCACCTCGCTGTCACGATCAAACTTCAAACAGTCCTTGGAGCGCCATTCGTCTATCTGCGCCCACCAGTCCCTGAGTGCCGCGGCATCTGCCTGTATGTCATTGCTCTTGATTTCATCGAGCATCACTTTCAATACATTACCGACACAACCGACAATCGGCACATCCACCTTCACATTCTTGGAGATACTGGCAGGGTCGATATCAATATGGATGATCTTCGCATGCGGGCAAAATTTCTCGATATGTCCGGTCACCCGGTCATCGAAACGCGCACCGACGGCAATCAGCACATCACAATGATGCATCGCCATATTGGCTTCATAGGTGCCGTGCATACCCAGCATGCCAACAAACTGCGGATCAGTTGCCGGGTAAGCGCCCAGTCCCATCAGGGTATTGGTCACCGGAAAATTCATGAGCCGTGCCAGTTCAGTCAGTGTGCCCGATGCCTCACCGAGGATGACGCCACCACCGGTATAAAGAATCGGGCGTTTGGCAATCCGCATCAGCTTTACTGCGCGCTTGATCTGGCCCGTATGACCGACAATCACCGGGTTGTAAGAACGCATATTGACCTTGTCGGGATAGCTGAATTCAGCTTTTTCTGCAGTAATATCTTTAGGTATATCCACAACCACCGGACCTGGACGCCCCGTGGTCGCTATATAAAATGCCTTCTTGATGGTCTCCGCAAGCAGTGAAACATCCTTCACCAGGAAGTTGTGTTTCACACAGGGCCGGGTGATACCGATATTGTCGGCTTCCTGGAAAGCATCATTACCAATGAGATGGGTGGGAACCTGGCCGGTAAACACCACCATGGGGATGGAATCCATATACGCCGTGGCAATACCGGTAACGGCATTGGTAGCACCTGGCCCGGAGGTCACAATGACAACACCGGGTTTGCCGGTCGAACGTGCATAGCCATCAGCCGCATGCGTGGCCGCCTGCTCGTGACGCACGAGGATATGCTGGACAGCCTCCTGCCTGTAGAGCGCGTCATAGATATGCAACACCGCGCCGCCGGGGTAGCCAAAAATGTATTCGACACCCTCTTCCTTCAGTGAGCGCACAAAGATATCCGCGCCTGTCAGTTCCACCTGTCCCTACTCCTGAATAAAATTACGCCACTTTTTGGCCGCGTAAAAAAAAGCCCGGTCAACGGGCGATCGCATCGCATGCTCAAAACATAGGAAAGTACTGATAATCATAGTAAAGGTCAAGAGAATAGCCCATTGTTGCCGGAATGGGCCGGGAAACGCTCACACACCTGTAATATGTGACCTGATGACTTGTTCTGCCCATAAAACAACCATACTATTAGTATAGATTTTTATTATGGAACACGGACTATGAAGCACGCAAATACCCCTTCTACGCAACCGGCATGGCCACTGTTAATCGGGCTGTGTATTGCCGCAGCACTGCTGCACACTCCTGCCAGTGCCGAAATTTACAAATGGACAGATGCGGCCGGC
>JAQBDO010000246.1:0-6950 GCA_032124375.1 Gammaproteobacteria bacterium | reverse complement strand
TCCGATGTCACGCTGGCCGCCAGCAATGTTGCAGAAGCTCACGGCTTCCCCATGGTCTCCGGGAGCTCTTCGGCCACCGACATCTGGTCACGCGATTACCGGAATATTTTTCAGGTTGCCACCCCGGCCGATCGTTACATGGATCTGTTGATTAAATCGGCCAGTGACGTGGGCCTCACCACTATCGCGCTGGCCTATGCAGGACGCGACTTTCCCCGCGGGGTTGCGCGCGGTGTTCGCATCAAGGCAGCCGCAGCGGGTATGAATCTCGTCTTCGATGAAGAGTATCCCGAGGACAGCACGGACTTTACCGACCTGGTCCGGCGCATCAAGGCAAGCCGTCCCGATCTGGTCATTGGCGGCACCTACCTCAAGGATTCGATTGCCCTGGTACGCGAGGCCAAGCGCCAGAACCTTTCTCCCAAGGCGCTCGCCTTTACGGTGGGGCCGGCCCTGGTAGAGTTCGGTGATACCCTGGGAGCTGATGCTGACGGGATACTCGGCGTCGTGGATTGGATGCCCAGTGGCAGGGTGCCCATGGCCTACGATTTCTCCTTCCGCTACAAGGAAATCACCGGGCGCAACGCAGGCGTGCATGTGGCCTATGGTTATGCCGCGGGGCAGGTGCTGGAAGCGGCGGTGCGGCTGGCTAATTCCCTGGACAAGGATGCGGTTCGCACGCAGCTACGGCAGATGAAATTTGGCTCCCTGATGGGACGTTACCGTGTTGAAGACAGCGGCCGGCAGCTGGAAAAGGAAACCTTTGTCATGCAATGGCAGGATGGCCACAGGCTGCTGGTATTGCCAAAGCAATTCCGGGCTGGCCCGATTATCTACCCGCTGAAACCCTGGTCGGAACGCTAATTACGGCGCTCACTGTTAACTTCCGCAGCGGGCGGCTCGCGGCAGAGCAGGGATGCAAAGTACCGCAAAAACCAGAACCCTAAAACAATGGCCCGGTCCAGCGGACAAGAACATGCCTCGTGTACCAAAGGACAATATACCCGCCTTAGACATAACCTTATTATCGTGGAGGAGTGGCGAAAACACACTCATACCCTGAGAGGTGGGAACAATGAGAAACAAACGATTTAAGTTTAGCAACCGGCGGCACAATAATGGCACGCTCGGAGCTCCGTTAAAAGACAGTCATGGTGCAACCGTCAGTGAATGTCGCAGAAAGATATCGGATCGGCGCGTAGATGGCATACAGGCCGCGATGGTGAATATAAATAGCAGAGACCAAAAAGCTTACACCTGAAAATTCAGCTCTGCAGGCCGGATTAGCGATAGCTCTTCACGCCTAACCCGAACCACCTCACTGGTCAGTCGAAGTTTTACAGGGAAAACAGCCCTTGATGCCGGCCGGCTCGCTGGCCACTGTCGCAGATGCAGGAATCGCTAATCAGGCGATTTCCTTGTTTTTCATACGAATAAAGATGAAAAACCCCACATAAACCGTTACACTACGCGGCCTTTCTGAAGTGACTCGGGTTCACAACAAACAGGGCAATCAGCATACTCCGGCAAACCTTTGGCACCCGCGAATTACATTCATCCCAGGCACTGCTCATGACTACCGACACGGTAACATTATTTAATCAATTAGCCCTGAACAAGCAGCTCCTGAAGGCACTCGATGAAGTGGGGTATGAAACCCCGTCGCCCATACAGGCGCAGACAATTCCGTTATTGCTGGAAGGTAAAGACATAATCGGTCAGGCACAGACCGGAACTGGTAAAACCGCAGCCTTTGCCCTGCCGTTATTATCCAACCTCGATTTAAGCCAAAAAGAGCCACAGGTGCTGGTGCTGGCGCCTACCCGTGAACTCGCTATTCAGGTGGCGGAAGCCTTTCAGAAATACGCAAAGCACTTGAAGGGTTTTCACGTATTACCCGTCTATGGTGGACAGGACTACCGCGGACAAATACAGGCCCTGAAACGTGGCGTGCATGTGGTGGTTGGTACCCCCGGGCGTGTCATGGATCACATGCGTCGTGGCACCCTGAAACTGGACAATCTCAGTGCACTGGTGCTGGATGAAGCCGATGAAATGCTGCGCATGGGTTTTATCGACGATGTGGAATGGGTACTGGAACAATCGCCAGCAGACAGACAGATTGCGCTGTTCTCGGCCACCATGCCACAACAGATTCGTCGCATTGCTACGCGACATTTAAAAGAACCTGCACAGATAACCATTCAGACTAAAACCACCACGGTTGACACCATTCGCCAGCGTTTCTGGCCAGTCAGCGGCATGCATAAACTGGATGCCTTAACCCGCATTCTTGAAGCTGAACAATTTGATGCCATGCTGGTTTTCGTACGCACCAAAACGTCAACACTGGAGTTAGCAGAAAAGCTTGCAGCACGTGGTTATGAATCGGCAGCACTCAATGGTGATATCCCGCAAAATCAGCGCGAACGCACCATTCAGCAATTAAAAAGTGGCAAGCTGGATATAGTGGTTGCCACCGATGTCGCAGCGCGCGGCCTCGATGTGGAACGCATCAGTCACGTAATCAATTATGATATCCCCTATGATACAGAAGCCTACGTGCATCGTATTGGTCGTACCGGCCGCGCCGGGCGAAAAGGCGATGCTATCCTGTTTGTTGCTCCGCGTGAAACACGCATGCTGGGTGCTATTGAAAAAGCCACCCGGCAGAAAATCACCCTCATGGAGCTGCCTTCAACCGAACTGATCAACGACAAGCGCATTGCAAAATTCCAGCAGCGTATTACCGATACGCTTGCAAATGAGGATCTTGGATTATTTGCCCAGCTGATTGAGCAATACCAGCAGGAACACAATGTACCTGCCAATGAAATTGCTGCAGCGCTTGCCCGGATATTGCAGGGTGACACACCCTTGCTGCTGCAGAACAAGCCACAACGCAAGCCCGAAACAAGCTGGGATAGCGGCGACAAACCGCCACGCAGAAATCAGCCCCGTGGCAAACCGACTGCGCATACAACCAGGAAGGACTCACCCCCTGTAGGCAGAAATCAGCCCCGCGGCAAGCCAGCTGCGCGAACAACCAGGGGAGATTCACCCCTGGAAGATGGTATGGAACGTTTTCGTCTGGAAGTAGGGCACAAGCATAATGTCAAACCTGGCAATATCGTCGGCGCCATCGCTAACGAGGCCGGCGTCGACAGCCAGCACATTGGCCGCATCAATATCTTCGATGACTACAGCCTGGTTGATTTGCCAGAGGGCATGCCCAAGGGTGCGTTCAATAATTTAAGAAAGGCCTGGGTAGGAGGTCAGCTTTTAAAGATTTCCCGATTCGACAAGGATACGAAACCGGCAGTCGCAAAAGAGCACCCCGCAAGAAAAAATGACGGCAAGGTGAAAACGTACAGTAAAAAACCTGGAAATCCAAAAGAAAGTATTAAGAAAAAAGTCCGTAAAAAGAAACCACCGAAAAGCGCATAAAGCAGATAACAGACATCACTGGCACAGGCTTGTTACTTCATCAGAGTTTCTGGTCACGGCATTTCCTGAAGGCAAGTAAACGTCCCGATCATTCACCCAGCTGACCACATCACGCAGAATAATATTCGCCTGCAAGTCCCGCATTAACATGTGATAACCGTCCGGATAAAGCACAAATCGGGTAGCAGACAAATCCGGCAAGTGTTCCAGCATCACACAGGTCGGATCATGCGGTATGATCTCATCTTTCTCGCCATAGAGTATCAGGGTGGGGATGGCCAGTTGTGAACTCGATAGCAGCGCTGCTTCCATTAAATTGCTCAGACCATACATCGTATCAATACGCGTTGCCTTGATTACCAACGGATCACGGCCCAGTGCGCGCAACATTTCAATATTGTCCGAGGGCGTTATCTGCAAACCCTCACCCGTCAGCGTTTTCCAGGGCACCACATGCGCAGCAAATTTCAGCGTATTGCGTTGCCAGAATGGCATCGTCTGCCAACCCCACACGGCCGGACCGACCAGCACCACACCTGCTATGCAGGGTGCTGCCTGCACCATGTTAATAGCAACTGCGCCGCCCATACTTTCACCCAACAGGAACAGGGGCAGGTCGGGATGTTTCTCACAAAGCAAACCTGCCATGGTGGCTGCATCGGATTCCAGCACACTGTCGCCCGGCCAGAGTCCGCGCTGCGCTGTTTCGCCAAAGCCACGCTGGTCATAGGCATAGGTCATGATGTGATTGGCTGCAAAAAAGCGTGCCGGACCATCAAAGGCTTTGCGGTAATCATTAAATCCATGCAAGGCAAGGAACATCGCCTGAGGCGCACCTGCCTGCCACACCGTCACGGGTAACTGGTAGCCATCCGACATAATCGCATCGGTGGAGGTCAATGCTGGCGCCTGTGGGGTGGTGGAGGTTTCCTGCACCTGTGGCGAGGCACAGCCCAGCAGACTGAAGCACAGGATCAAATAGACATGGCTACGCATAGCACAGATTTTACCTGATGCAGCCGGTCGGGTTGGCACCAGCGTAACCCAAAGGCTTCGGTGCGGTGTCTGGTTACGCTAGCGCCAACCCGACCTGCTATTTGCTATTTTAAACTCACATGGAAATATTGTCTTTTATTCTTATATTACATCATTTTATATTTCTTATCTCAAAACCATATTGAAACGAACACCTGTGCCACATCAGCCGAGAAGTCATAAAGCGGCTCCTTGCCAACCGCAGCGTTAGTGTCCCGCAAATCTCGAAAGTCATCATAATCAAACAGGATATGGTCGTAGGCAAAGTTGATACTGCCACGGTCAATGGCATACCAGCCATTCTGAACAAAGTCGTAACTCACCGTAAAACCGATAGTGTTGCTGGTAAATTTACTCAGCTCCTTGTCACGTGACAGGAAGTTCTGTGAATCCTGCCGCGGAAACAGGTCACTGTAAAAATCCGCCGCATCCTGCGTGTAGTAACGGTAGCGTCCTTCAAAGACCCAGCCAGCTGGAAACGGGTGAACGTAACCGATTTCGATGTTATGGGCTGTGATATTCCAGCTATCGTCAAAATACCGGTACTCGGCATAGGCCGCCACAGTAGCTTCCGAGGTCGCTGCCCGGTAAGGTAAATAATATATCGAGCGCACAGCTATCGCGTTGCTGGTGCGTGTGTTCGGGTAGATCTCCGGTTCATAGCTGTATCCGATCGAACTGTTAGGGTCAACATAGCGGGCAGAACGGTAGGGGTTATTCAGGAATCCCTCGTCCGTAATCAGCTCGTAATTCACCTCCATGATCATGTCTCTGGTCAGAACCTGGGACAGGCCCACCTTGAAATTCTGCCGATCGACATCCTTTGAGAAAGTTGGATCATTATTATTTTCAACCGTATCCCAGCTGCGCGCGTAGCCGAGTGATACCGTTGTCATATTGCCAAACATATCCATGCTGACACCAAAGCTGGCTGTATCGGACTGGTAATCATCTTCCTCACTGTTGGTATACGACACGCTCATGATGGAATTGCCATGCATATAGTCTGCACCGGCAGAATATTCCGTGCGCTCCTCACTGTATTTACTGGCCGTCGTCACCACATCGATGGATGCGCTACTGATAGAGTCCACATAATAATTCCCGCTTAGCGCTACATTCTGACCGACTTTTTTCAACACCAGTACAGACGGACCGGTGATTTCAACGCCACCACCATCGTAGGAGTGATACAGCGCATCGGCACGGTCATCGGGCAATACACCGGCGAGCGTCGGCACTGCCCCGCATAGCAAACACATAACCAGCAGGCAACGCTTTATGAGTCTAGTTACAACCACAACCACCGCCATGACCACCTTCGGCACCGCGTGCGCCTTCACGCGCCTGGTACACATGGGTCATATAGGACGAAGAGACAGGGTTACGTTGAAAATTCATAATCGGGTCGGCCAGGTGGGCACGTTCATAGGGTTTCACCCACGGTTCTACACTGGCACAAGCTGACAGCAATAGGCTGCAGGCAACCATAAACAGTGAGGTACTTTTGATTCGAACAGTCATTCCCTGATCAGCTCCCGAACCTGTTGCAGATAAACATCTTCAAGGCCGGGTTTGTAACCCTTGTGGAGGTAACGCATATTGCCATTTCGGTCTACCAGCACCGTACTCGGCATGGCAATAACGTCATACTGTTTGCTGACGACGCTTTCATTGTCGAGCAATACCGGAAAACTCACTGACATTTCCTGCAGCAGTTTTCTGGCCTTGCTCGAGTCTTCCTCGACATTGACACCTAACACGGTAAATCCCAGTGCCTTGTACTTGTCATGCAACTCACTAAGTACCGGCATCTCCTGTCGACAGGGACCGCACCATGAAGCCCAGAAGTTAATTAACACCACCTCACCCCGGTATTCACTCAGCTTGAGATTCTCACCACCAACACTCTTGAGTGTAAAATCCGGAGCAGCTGTTTCTTTTATGCCGGCGGTCACCGAACTAACAGTCATCAAGATGACCGCCGTAACACCCATCCAGGTCCTTATCGTGTTTGATACGTGATTTTTCATAACTATCTCCTGTCAGAAAAAGAAACTTATCCCGCCGGTTGCCTCCAGGTTATGTGTGGTCTTGTCGTTGCCCAGCAGGTCAGAATCAAAAATGTGGTCACGGAAGTCGGCATGCAGCGCGATCCAGTCCGTTAACAGAAAGCGATATCCGGCACCTACATTGACGGTGAAATGGCTGTCGTCTGCAAACTCGGTGTTGCCGACACCGGCAATCACATACAAGGCGCTGTTATAGGCATGCCCCTTGCCAATAAAGGCCTCGCCAGGCAGCAGGTTGTAGCCCAGAGATATGTTGTAGTACGTCAATTCACGCTGATCGTCTGAAAGTATCTTTGCACCGCCACTCAGGGTCTCATAACTGGTCTCATCGGCTTCTGTACGCCCGATAGATGCTTCGGTAAAGAAATCTTCAGTGATGTGATAGGCCAGTCGCGC
>JAQBDO010000245.1:0-2921 GCA_032124375.1 Gammaproteobacteria bacterium | reverse complement strand
AAAACCGGAGCCGGCCTCGGCATAGATATTGTAGGCAGACTCGATACCCAGTGCCGTAAAATCACCCACTTCATCGGCATATTTTGCGGTAGCGGCAATGTGCCCGGTGAATTTATGTTGTTGAAGCTGCTTGACCACGGTCAGGTTGGACGTGTGGTTAGGCATGGTGACCAGCACCAGTTCGACAGTGTTGGTATGACGCTCGACGCGGTTGAAAAAGTCCGGGTCTGTCGCATCCCCCTGGATGACCCGCCGCCCCGCCTGGATTTGTTGCGCAACGATGTCGCTGTCAAAATCAATGCCGATGAGTGAGTCGCCGCAGACAGATTTCAGATGGTCATACGCGCCTGTGCCAACACGTCCCATACCGATAATGGCAATTTTTGCACCGCTAAAGGTGACCGGCAAATCATCGCTGAGACGTTTTTCTGTTTCAAAACGCACCAGAAAATCATGAAACCGGGTGAATAGAGTGTCTGCTTCCCGGTTCAACGGTGCTCCGAGCATAAATGAAAATGACAGGGCAACGGCAATCAGTACCAGCCAGTCGTTTGCCAGCCAGCCATTGGTAACTGCAATGGCGCCGACAATCAGGCCAAATTCGCTGTAATTGGAAAGATGTAACGACGTCAGGGTGGCGGTGCGTGCGCGTATTTTGAAGCGGGTTGCCAGCCAGAAGTACAGTACTGTTTTAACAGGTAGTGCCGCCAGCAGTAGCAGCGATGCCAGCATGATCGACAGGTTTGGCAGGCCGGTCAGTCCGATGCTGAGAAAGAAGCCAATCAGGAACAGTTCTTTAAAACCGAGTAGCGTCTTGGACAATTCATCGGTCTTGGGGTGTCCGGAGAGCATCAGGCCGAGCAATAGTGCACCGAGGTCACCCTTGATACCAACGGATTCAAACAGGGCGGCACCGCCCAGTGCCAGTACAAAGCCAAACAGAATCAGCAACTCGTCATGGCCCGCCTGTTTCAACAGCCTGAATAGCAACGGTCGCAACGGGAGCAGCAGCAACAGGCCGAGCGCCCAGGGTGAGGGTAGCTTGCCGGTTGAAATCGCCAGAAACAGTACAGCGGCGATGTCCTGCATGATCAGGATGCCAATGGCGAGTTTGCCGTGGCGTGAGACCATGTCGCCTTTTTCTTCCAGTACCTTGACGGCGAAGACGGTGCTGGAAAAGCTCAGGGCAAAACCGATCAGGGCGGCGGTGGTGAAATCTATACCGCTAAACAGTGGTAGTGACAATTTTGCCAGGCCAAGTACCAGCAGAGTGTTGACCAGCACGATGAGCAGCATATGGGTGCCGGCGATACCCCATACCTCGTTTCTCAGCAGTTGGCCAATATTCAGCTTCAGACCAATGGAAAACAGCAACAGGGTAATGCCCAGGTCTGCGATGTCGCTGAGGAAGGCGCCACCTTCGGCGCCTGTCAGGTTCAGCAGAAAACCGGCAACCAGAAAACCGACCAGTGGCGGCAGGTTGAGCTGCCTGGCACCCAGCCCCAGCAGCAGGGCAATCATGATCCAGAGCGGATCGTTATAGTTCAGTGAGATGCTTAATGCGTCCATGATGGCTTGTCAGGCGGACCTCTAGCCGCTTGGGTTGACTGGATCACAGCCACCTGTGAAAGGCAGATCGGTCATTGCATGGCTGCCGTCACAAGCATGGCTGTTGCTGCGATGCTGCAGCGGATATTTTTATTCCGCCTGTGTTGATGCGACGGTGTGCTGGCGTTGTTTCTTTTGTTTTTTGGTAGTGCGGTTGGCTGCTGAACTCTCAATGGCGGCATCACCCATGTGTGCCTCGCCGCGTTGCCGGGCGAGTTCCATCTGTTTCTGGCGTTCCTGAAAACGTGTTTTTTGTGTGGCGGTCAGCTGGTCATGGCAATGCGGGCAACTGACACCTTGCAGGAACCTGTCGCTGGCCTTGTCGGCTGCGGTGATGGGCAGGCGGCAGGCATGACACTGGTGATAGTGGCCTGCTTGCAACTGGTGATCGACCGTGACGCGCTCATCGAAGACAAAACACTCGCCTTCCCAGAGTGTTTCTTCTTCGGGGACCTCTTCGAGGTATTTCAGGATGCCACCCTTGAGGTGGAAGACCTGGTCAAAGCCCTGTTCCTTCAAAAAGGCGGTCGATTTCTCACAGCGGATGCCGCCGGTGCAGAACATGGCGACTTTCTTGTGTTTTTTCGGATCCAGCTGGTGTTTGACGTAGTCTGGGAACTCCCGGAAGGTGCCGGTACCGGGGTTGACGGCATTCCTGAAGGTGCCGACCTGGACTTCATAGTCGTTTCGCGTGTCGACCAGCAGCACCTCGGGGTCACTGATGAGTGCATTCCAGTCGCGGGGATCGACGTAGGTGCCGACCACGCGTTTGGGGTCGATCCCCTGTACGCCCATGGTGACGATCTCTTTCTTGAGTTTTACACGTGTTCGTTTGAAGGGCGGGGTGCCGGTGAGGGATTCCTTGTAATCAAGGTTAGCCAGTTGCGGTACGCGACGCAGCCAGTCCAGCAGTGCATCAATACCCTCGCGGGTGCCGGCGACGGTGCCATTGATGCCTTCACTTGCAAGTAACAGTGTGCCACGTACCTCGTTATTCTGCAGGGTGTCGAGTAGCGGCGCGCGCAACGCCTGGTAGTTGTCGAGACTGACAAATTTATAGAGGGCGCATACGATGATTTGGGACATGACGTTATTATAAAGACCGGATGCTAATCAAGATATTCAAACAGTTTGACGACTTTTTGTACGCCACTGACGCGACTCGCCCTGGCGGCGACGGCGTCGGCTTCCGAGCGATAGAGAATGCCCATCAGGTAAACCACGCCGTTCTCGGTGACGACCTTGACACGTGTCGGGTCAAAACCATCCTGCCCTTTGATGCCAAACAGGCTGCCTTTAACCTTGGCGGTGAT
>JAQBDO010000244.1:0-4318 GCA_032124375.1 Gammaproteobacteria bacterium | reverse complement strand
GGGGAGCTCTGATTTATTAGTCATGCCGGCGCAGACCGGCATGCGGGATGACAATGAAGGATTAAACCAGAGCCCCTCTAAATAAATCAGCGTAGGACGGGTAAAGCGAAGCGTACCCGTCAGTAACAGAGTGCTGACCCTGACGGGTACATCGCTACGCTCCTGTACCCGTCCTACGCTGATTTATTTAGGGGGCTCTGGTTTAATCCTTCATTGTCATCCCGCATGCCGGTCTGCGCCGGCATGACTAATAAATCAGAGCTCCCCTGGCAGCCTGCCGAATTTAGCGACACATGAACGCGGCAACCCCTCCACTGCCTGTCGTCATCCTGATTTCCGGATGGGGCAGTAACCTGCAGTCCATCATTAATGCGGTTGCCAGTGACGAGCTGCCAGTAGCAATTCGTGCCGTCATCAGCAACCGCCCTGAAGCGGTTGGCCTGGAGCGAGCCGCACAGGCCGGCATACCCACAGCAGTCATCGACCATACGCACTATTCAGACAGGGCTGCTTTCGACCAGGCATTACTGGCGTGCATTGAACGCTTCCAGCCCGGGCTTGTCGTACTGGCAGGCTTCATGCGCATACTGACCGCCAAGTTTGTAAACCACTACCAGGGAAAGATGCTGAATATCCATCCTTCCCTGCTACCGGCCTTTCCAGGGATGAACACACACCAGCGTGCGCTCAAGGCCGGTTGTAAACAGCACGGTGCCAGCATCCACTTTGTCACCGAGGCCGTTGATGGCGGCCCGGTGGTATTACAGGCGCAGGTCGCAGTACAGCCACAGGACACCCTCGCAACACTGGCAGCACGGGTACTGGAACGGGAGCACTGCATGTATCCGTTGGCGATCAGATGGTTTGCCGAACAGCGACTGCGACTCGACAGCACCGGTCAGGCCGTTCTGGATGGTGAGATACTGACCAGGCCAGTGCTGTTAACGCCGTAATCCGGGACAACATGTTAAAAACATATCTGCCGGGAATACTACTGCTGGCCTCTGCACTGCTTGCCCCTGCAGGTCAGGCGGCCACCCTGCCCGACTTCGAGGCCAGCTATATCCTCAAACGTGGCAGCCTGCGCATCGGCTCATCAACGATTGAACTGCAAACCGGCGACGACGGCAGCTACCTGTACGAATCACGCAGCTGGCCAGCCCGCTGGGTCGGCTGGCTGCTAAGTGACCGCCTGCATGAAAGCAGCCGTGGCAACATCACCGCAGCCGGTCTGCGACCGGACAGCTATCACTACCTGCTCAGTGGCGGCAGCAGTGAGCGGCAAGCGGATCTTTCCTTTGACTGGGAGCGGAATCTGGTCAGCAACCGGGTGGAAGGCAGCCTCTGGAAAATGGACATACCCACCGGCACCGTTGACAAGCTTGCTTCACACCTCGGCATGATGCTGGCGCTGGGGCAGAACAAGGATGACGTCACCTTCATGGTCGCCGACGGCGGTCATTTGAAGCAGTACCGTTTCAAGGTCATCGGGCACGAGACCGTGGAAGTCCCGGCCGGCAGCTTCGAGACCGTAAAGATCACCAGACTGCGCGACACCAATGAGCGCACAACCTACGTCTGGTGTGCGCCCGCACTCAATTACCTGCCGGTGCGCATCTGGCAACGTGAAACCGACGCTGCCGAATACACCAGTGATCTGGAGAATTTCAGCGAAGGGCTTCGAATAGAGTAAGGAATCGCGAACGCGATCCGCTCCTGCAGGTTCAGGAAATTACGAACGCAGGATGGGTAAAGGGGCGCAGCGACGCACCCGTCAAATCTGGCACCGGCAACATGATGGGTACGCCACGCTTTACCCATCCTGCAGTCTGGAGATTTTCAGCGCAGCACGGAGAATAATGCTCAGGTCTTCGGCAGCGTAACGCCCGTCTGTCCCTGATACTTGCCACCCCGGTCCTTGTAGGACGTTTCGCAAACCTCGTCGGACTCCAGGAACAACACCTGTGCGACACCTTCATTGGCATAGATCTTCGCCGGCAAGGGTGTGGTGTTGGAAAACTCCAGTGTCACATGCCCTTCCCACTCAGGTTCAAACGGCGTGACATTGACGATAATGCCGCAGCGGGCATAGGTGGATTTCCCAAGGCAAATGGTCAGCACATTGCGCGGGATACGAAAATATTCCACGGTGCGTGCCAGCGCAAACGAGTTCGGCGGGATTATACAAACATCCGACTTCACATCGACAAAGCTGTTGTCGTCGAAATTCTTCGGATCAACAATGGCCGAGTTGATAT
Organism: Gammaproteobacteria bacterium; assembly: GCA_032124375.1. Taxonomy (GTDB): domain Bacteria; phylum Pseudomonadota; class Gammaproteobacteria; order UBA9214; family UBA9214; genus UBA9214. The sequence goes on along the minus strand of JAQBDO010000244.1, from coordinate 2,060 downwards.
TGGTAAAAATCTTGAACTCGTCTGAACAACGAATATCGTAGCCATAGCTGGAGGTGCCATAGGAGACGATGCGCCCGTTAGCATTCTCCCTGACCTGGCCCGCTTCGAACGGCTCGATCATGCCGTGCTCAGCCGCCATCCGGCGGATCCATCTATCTGACTTTATCGACATCTGTTTATCTCAACCCTGCATCCCTGGCAGGACGGGTAAAACACAGCGTACCCGTCAAGAACAGGTGGATACGCTGCGCTCAATTACCCACCCTGCAATGACAACCGGTTAGTCATTCTGAATAACGATCTGCGGAAATCTGGCCGCATAATCCTTGGTCTTCAGCGACAGCTTGGCAGCCGTACGTCGCGCGATTTCGCGGTAGATCTGGGAAATACGGCAGTCCGGGTCTGCAACCATGGTGGGCTTGCCGGCATCGGTCTCTTCACGAATACGCATATCAAGCGGCAAGGCCCCGAGGAAGTCGGCATTATTTTGCACGGCCATGCGCTCACCCCCTCCCTGCCCGAAGATATACTCCTCATGCCCGCATTCGCTACAGATGTGAATACTCATGTTCTCGATGATACCCAGCACCGGCACTTCCACCTTCTCGAACATCTTCAGACCCTTGCGCGCATCCAGCAGTGCAATATCCTGCGGGGTGGTGACAATCACAGCGCCACTGACCGGCACCTGTTGTGCGAGTGTCAGCTGGATATCACCGGTACCCGGGGGTAAGTCAACAACAAGATAGTCGAGGTCCTTCCAGTTGGTGTCATTCAGTAACTGCTGCAGCGCCTGGGTGACCATCGGACCACGCCAGATCATTGGCGTTTCCTCGTCGATCAGGAAACCGATAGACATCGCCTGCAGGTGGTAACTGTTCATCGGCTCCAGCGACTTGCCATCTATCGATTCCGGTTTGCCACTGACGCCCAGCATGCGCGGCTGACTGGGCCCGTAAATATCCGCATCCAGGATGCCGACCCTGGCACCTTCGGCCGACAGTGCCAGCGCCATGTTCACGGCGGTAGTTGACTTGCCAACACCGCCCTTGCCCGAGGCAATCGCGATAATGTTCCTGATGCCTTCGATATGCTTGACGCCCTTCTGGGCCGAATGCGAAGAGACCTTGGTGGAAACATTGACGGTTGCAGTCGTGATGCCGTCGATAGACTCGACCAGCTCTTTGAGCTTCGCCGCCAATTCCGCATGGTAGCCACTGGCCGGAAAACCGAGCACCACGGTCACCGAGGCGCTATCGCCAGCCACCGAGATATCCTTGACGCATTTGGTTGAAACCAGGTCCCTTTCAAGATAAGGGTCGATGTACGTTGCCAGTTTTTCTTCAATCTGGGCTTGGGTTACTTCAGCCATTCGTTCACTCCTTGTTGGACCAGCCACCGTACGTTTGGCAGCCCGGGAAAATTGACCGCAAATTGTACACGAACTGGATCAGACCGTCGCATTATCGCTCGCGCCAGTCCCCATGCAACGCTGGTCTATGGCATACTTAGCGCCCGAATATTCATACTAGTATCAGGGTTTTAATCCGGACAACCGCCGCATGAGTCAAAAAAACCGCACCATTCTGGTCACCAGTGCCTTACCTTATGCCAATGGCCCTATCCACATTGGCCATATGGTCGAATATATCCAAACGGATATCTGGGCACGCTTCCAGCGATTACGCGGCCAGCAATGCACCTATGTCTGCGCCGATGACGCCCACGGCACGCCCATCATGTTGCGGGCACGTCAGCAAGGCATTACACCGGAAGCACTGATTGCCAGTTCTGCACAGGAGCATCAGGCCGACTTTGCTGATTTCAATGTGCGTTTCGATAATTATCACAGCACCCATTCGGAAGAAAACCGCATATTTGCCGAGCTCATGTTCGAGCGTAACCAGGCAGGCGGCCATATTGCGTCACGCACCATCACCCAGGCCTCTGACGCGCAGGAAAATATGTTCCTGCCCGATCGTTTCATCAAGGGCGAATGCCCCAGGTGCGGGGCCGCCGACCAGTACGGTGACAATTGCGAAGCCTGTGGTGCCACCTAC
>JAQBDO010000243.1:0-3705 GCA_032124375.1 Gammaproteobacteria bacterium | reverse complement strand
TTCAAGCAGTTGCCCCAAATCACAACTACACGCTTTCAGCGCTTCCCTGGGGCGGCGGATGCGAGCCCATTTGGTATAAGGACGATCCGCGAGTGCGCAACTGCAGCGTCATTACAGCTGGTGAAGAGTCACTTATGGTCGCTGTCCTCGAAGCAGTCAGGGCCTTTAATGATCAGGCGGCCCACTTACCGCAAGAGGAGCGTGAAGCCTGGACTAACGCCATGGGCGACGAAATGGACAGCGGCGAACCGCCCAAAGACGACATTGATGTGCAGCGTGGAGTCATTTCCTGTAAGGGACAAGGCCGGCAGGTAACAACAGAATTTGTGATGAATTTGTCAGCGCCGTACACCTGGACCGGCGACTTATGTGCAGAAGCTGCTCAACGACTCATCAATGGTCAACTAAAGAACTGCGGTTTCCAGTCAAGCGCAAAAGCCTTCGGGCATCGCGAACTTCTGCAAACCTTTCATGAACGCGGGTATTGTAACTTACCCGACTAAACCCGATTCAGTCGTCATTGGGAAGTTGCACACCATTATCTGAACAACGGAGTTACAGACATGTCTTACAATTATGAAATGTGGAATATTCATTGTGAAAATCGGGTGGCAACAGTAACTATCAACAATCCTCCCATAAACTTGGGTACAATTGCCCTGTATGAAGAATTTTATGAGCTAACAAAAGAGCTAAGCGCCGATAATAGCTTGAGTGTAGTGGTGATCAAAAGTGATAACCCCGAATTCTTCCTGGCCCATGTCGATGTATCTTATCTGCTAACATTTCCAATCGATGAGGAGCCGGAGAAATCTGCTGAGCTAACAGAGTGGCATGCGGCCTGCCTGCGTTTACGTCGAATGAATAAAGTGACGATTGCTCAGATTGAGGGCCGGGCGGGTGGCGGCGGCAATGAACTGGCCTCATGTTGCGATATGCGCTTTGGCGTTTACGGAAAAACCATTTTTTGCCAGATGGAGGTCCCTCTGGGCATCATTCCGGGTAGCTGTGGAACCCAGACACTGCCCCGAATTATCGGCAGAAATCGGGCGCTAGAGATGATACTGTCCGGCCACGATATTGATGCCGAAACCGCTGAACGCTGGGGCTACCTGAACCGTGCTTTCGACCCCGATGCAATCGGGCCTTTTGTCGACGCACTCGCGAATCGCATTGCTACCTTCCCCCCCCTTGCCGTACAGCTGGCCAAGCAAAGTGTCAACAACGCCGAACCTATGCCCGATGAAGGTTTTCTCGATGAGACTTACCTGATGGCGCGTGCCCTTCAAACTGACGATGCGCAGCGGAACATGCGTCGCTTCATTGAACTGGATGGGCAGTCTCGAGAGGCTGAGCTAAGAATGGGTGACTTTTGCGGAAAGCTCACAGGCGAGGCGGATTCATAGTTACAGGAGTTGGTGGCGCTTGCAGGTATTAATGCAGTAGATTCCACCAGTTAACGTGCCAGCACCTAACAAGAGGACCTGAGGATCAATGTTTGTATTCAATCCCAATGCGCAATACCACATGCCCGCCTTTTTCGGGCCGCGCCCGGGTCCTGTGACCACCAGGCGTTACAATGACGTCACAAATATTATGGTCTGCTATCTCACCGATCCTGAGCTACTTGCCAAGTATATCCCTGCGCCCTTCGTAGTTGGGGAGCTCCCCCTAATAACCGTTACCTACAGCTGCGCAAAAGAAGTGGATTGGCTGGCTGGACGCGGTTACAACATGGTCGGAGTCAATGCTGCCGTTACATTTGAGGGAGATGAAGATCATTTAGATGGGTATCTCACTTTGGTGATGTGGGAGAATTTGGCTGATCCAATTCTGACCGGAAGGGAGATCAAAGGAGTACCCAAAGTCTACGCCGACATTCCTGATCACCAGATTATCAATGGTGAATGGCATGCCAATGCCAGTCATTTTTCAAATCGAATTCTGGACATTAAGGCCAGGGACCTGACTGCCTTAAACGCCGCTCAGATTGCCGAAACCCAGGAGTCTATGAAAAAGAACAACTCTATGGGGTGGAAGTACATCCCTAATCCTGACGGTGTGGGCGCAGCCCTTAGTCACCCCGTACTGTTTCCGACTGAAGCTCATATCAGTGAATACTGGGTTGGAACAGGAGAGGTTCATTGGGAACACCTGACCTGGGAGCAAAATCCGACGCAGTTTCACATTGTAAATGCATTGGCGGATTTACCCAATCTTGGACATGCCTTTACTGCGGTCTCCAAAGGAAGCTCCATTCTTGAGCCAGTTGGCAGACCCGTGCGAATCTTGAAATAAATGCCAAAAACCGAACTCCGTTACTTTGCCTGCCGAATGAAAGGACAACGATATGCCCAATAAGCCGATTCATAAGATTACCATTCTTGGCCAGGGTGTTATGGGGGGAGACATCGCACTCACATTCGCCCTGGCTGGATATAAAGTAACGGGAGTAGACCTTTTGGAAGAGCAGCTCCAGGTTGCCGCCAAAAGGGCCGAAGCCAATTGCCAACAGATGGTGAGGGGGGGCCTTGTAGAGGAAGAAAATGCACACAGAGCGCTCAAGAATAGACAGCGAACAGTGGAATGGGACGCCGCCATTACCGAGGCAGATTTCATCATGGAGGTAGTTCCGGAGGAAATGGCACAGAAAATGGCGGTTTTCGAGCGCTGCGACAAGCTCTGTGCACCGGAGGTTATCATCGCTTCGAACACCTCATCCATGAGCATCACCAAAATCACAGCAGGAATGAAAAACCCGGAAAGAGCGATCACCACACACTGGACAATTCCCGCTCACCTGAGCCCGCTGGTAGAGGTTGTCAGTGGCATACACACCACCAAAGAGACAGAAACCAGAACCATCGAGCTGCTGGAGAAGATTGGTAAGTACCCGGCAATCTGCAAAGACACGCCAGGCTTTATTCACAATATTCTTCAGGGAGCCTTGATCAAAGCATCAATGGACTTGATGGATTACGGCATTGCAACTGCTGATGAGATTGATTCCGTGGTTAAAAATGGTTTCGGTCTGCGGCTACCCAGCGCGGGCCCTATTCAGTTCCTGGATATGGTTGGGCTGGATTCAATCTACAATGTCGGTGAGTATCTTGCTGAAGCGACCGGCGACCCGAATTGGCGGTCACACAAGACCATCCGTGAGAAGGTTCAACAAGGTAAATTGGGTGTAAAAACCGGTAGAGGGTTTTATCAGTACGACAATGCGAATTCAGATGAATTCTGGGAAGAGGTCAATGGAAGTATCATCAAGACATTAAAGGCACATCGCGCAGAGCTAGGGTGCAAGGGTAGCGGCTGAGCAAGGTCTGGCAAATTATGTCATCCCGGTATTCAATACAGCATTCAACAATATATCTGCCCGCGAGCCTGTCCCTGGCGAAACCCTATTTCATCCGCAAAATCAAACAGATAAATAAATTCAACACCCACGACGCCAATCCATCCACGCCATACCCTTGCACCTGTCCTTCCCGAATATCTGTACCGCCTGATATTCTTGACCTTTTCCAGGGGCGGCCTCAATCTGATGTCCTCGTTCATTGTCGCTTTCGAAAAAGATCCAGAGCCATGAAGCCCACCATCTATGCCTTGTTTCAACTCATGACTACCGCGATCCGGTCTCGGATCTCACTGCAGCTCGAGATTGTGGCACTGCGGCATCAGCTTGCTGTGTATCAGAGAACG
>JAQBDO010000242.1:0-3803 GCA_032124375.1 Gammaproteobacteria bacterium | reverse complement strand
GCCGCTACACGGGGACGTCAATATAACGAACCGGCGCCCGCCTATCGTTCTGAATACCAGCGTGACCGTGATCGCGTCATCCACTCAGCGGCATTCCGGCGACTGGAATACAAAACCCAGGTATTCGTGAATCACGAAGGTGACCTGTTTCGTACCCGACTGACGCATTCAATTGAGGTCGCACAGGTGGCGCGTTCCATTGCACGCGCCCTGCAGTTAAACGAAGACCTGACCGAAGGTATTGCGCTGGCGCATGACCTTGGTCACACCCCGTTCGGCCATGCCGGCCAGGATGCCCTGAACGCCAGCATGAAAGACTATGGTGGCTTTGAGCACAACCTGCAGTCACTGCGTGTCATTGATGAACTGGAGGAGCGCTATGCCGAATTCCCCGGCCTGAACCTGACCTTCGAGACCCGCGAGGGCATCCTCAAACATTGTTCCCTCAAAAATGCCGAGGCGCTCGGTGAGCTCGGGCGGCGTTTTATCGAAAAGCAACAGCCCTCACTGGAAGCCCAACTGACCAACCTCGCCGATGAAATTGCCTATAACAGCCACGATGTCGATGATGGCTTGCGTTCCGGCCTGATCACCGTCGAGGCACTGAACGACGTCACGCTGTTCCGGGAACAGTATGAAACCGTGCGCTCCCTCTACCCTGCACTCGCGCCACGCCGCACCATTCATGAAGTAGTACGCCGTCTGATTGGTTGCCAGGTCATTGATCTGGTGGAAACCAGCAAGGCCAACCTGGAGCAGGCGGCCCCTGACAATATCGATGCCGTACGCAGTCATGGCAAGGCCCTGATCACGTTCAGCGAGACCATGCAGGAAAAAAATCTTGAACTGAAACGTTTTCTGCGCACCCACCTGTACCGGCATTACCGCGTGCACCGCATGAGTGCCAAGGCCGGCCGCACACTGACTGCCCTGTTTGCGGCATTTCTTGATGACCCGCGACTGTTGCCTGAAGAAGATCAGCAACAAGCTGCGTTGCTGGAAAAAACCAGCGGCAAGGACGGCCGCGCCCGTGCCGTTGCCGACTATATAGCCGGCATGACTGACCGTTATGCCATCGCCGAGTATGAACGCACCTTCAACCCGGCAAACTAGTGCTCTATTAGCTAACATGCCATGCGCATCTACATGCAAATTCCGCCCGAAGGTGACAAGGCCCCGCGTTTCTATCACCTGCACATCCAGCAAGATCTGCTGGAAGGCTGGACTTTAATCCGCGAATGGGGCTATCAGGGAGCACCCGGGCGCACAAAAAAAGAACACTTCCCGAACCGGGAGGCAGCTGAATCTGCACTGATAAGCCTTCGTGATGAGCAAATTAATCGTGGCTACCAGGTAGTATTCATGCAAACAGCGTCTGAATAGCCACCCTACCCCCTGTTTATATACCCCTGAAAACAAAAAGGAAAAACAAAACACTCGAAATTGAACCACCGGCCATCCAGCGCTATACTACTCGGCCTTTTGGCTAGGGCTAGCGCTACCACGACCAATCCCTGCCTCGCAAGGATCTTGTAGTTATAACATATTGTAATTAAGGGTGTTTCCAATGATGACTGGCTCGCTGCCTCCACGACAAGGCCTGTATGACCCTGCCAATGAACATGATGCCTGTGGTGTTGGGTTTGTTGCCAACGTAAAGGGCCGAAAAAGCCATGAGATTGTCCGTCAGGGGCTAAGCATCCTTAAAAACCTGACCCACCGTGGTGCCGTTGGCGCGGACAAGAAGGCCGGCGACGGTGCTGGCATCCTGCTGCAGATACCCGACACTTTCCTGCGAGCAGTTTGCAGTGAAATCGGTATTACCCTGCCGGAGTCTGAACATTACGGTGTCGGCATGCTGTTTCTGCCGCAACCGGTCGCTACGCGCAAGCACTGCGAAACACTGATCGAACAAACCATTGCCGAGGAAGGCCAGTCACTGCTGGGCTGGCGCGATGTACCGACCAACAATGACGGACTGGGTGACAGCGTCAAGCAGGTCGAACCGGTCATCCGCCAGGTCTTTATCGGTCGCGGCGAATACTGCGCAACCACCGATGACTTCGAACGCAAGCTGTTTATCATTCGCAAGCGCGTCGAACACGCCGTGCGCGATTCCGGCTTGCCAGGCAGTGAATATTTCTATGCGCCATCCATGTCCGCGCGCACCCTGTGCTACAAGGGCATGCTTCTGGCCGACCAGGTTGGCAGCTATTATCAAGACCTGAATGACGAACGACTGACATCAGCACTGGCACTGGTACACCAGCGTTTTTCCACCAATACATTCCCGTCATGGGACCTGGCCCATCCGTTCCGCATGATTGCCCACAATGGCGAGATCAACACCATGCGTGGCAACATCAACTGGATGAATGCCCGCCGCCAGTCGATGGCCTCGAAGCTGTTTGGTGACGACCTGCAAAAACTGTGGCCACTGATTGCCGAGGGTCAATCCGACTCGGCCTGTTTTGACAACGCGCTGGAACTACTGGTGACCGGTGGTTACTCCATGGCGCACGCCATGATGCTGCTCATTCCGGAAGCCTGGGCCGGCAATCCACTGATGGATGAGGCACGCCGCGCCTTTTATGAATACCATGCCGCCGTGATGGAACCGTGGGACGGACCGGCCGCCGTAGCCTTTACCGACGGCCGCCAAATCGGTGCCACACTGGACCGAAATGGCCTGCGCCCGGCACGTTATCTGATCACCAGTGACGATCTGGTGGTAATGGCCTCCGAGATGGGTGTCCTTGATATTGCCGAGGAACGCATTATCAAGAAATGGCGGCTGCAACCCGGCAAGATGTTTCTGATCGACATGGAACAGGGCCGCATCATCGATGACAAGGAACTGAAAGATAAACTGGCCAGCTGTCACCCCTATCCGGAATGGCTGAAAAAGTCACAAATCCGGCTGGGAAATCTGCCGGGTGAGATAAGCCCGATGGCACCAGACCATGCAACCCTGCTCGATCGCCAGCAGGCTTTTGGCTATACCCAGGAAGACACCAAGTTCCTGATGACACCGATGGCGGCTACCGGCCAGGAGGCTATCGGCTCCATGGGTGCCGACAACCCGCTTGCCGTACTCTCGGACAAATCGAAACCTTTATCAAATTATTTCAAGCAAAACTTCGCCCAGGTAACCAACCCGCCGATCGACCCGATTCGTGAAGAACTGGTGATGTCGCTGGTCTCTCTGATCGGTCCGCGCCCCAACCTGCTGGGACATGAGTCCGCCGGCGACCACATGCGACTGGAAGTTTCCCAGCCAATCCTGACCAACACAGATATTGAACGTATCCGTCATATAAAGGACCACACGAACGGTGCCTTCCGCACAAAGACACTGGATATTTGCTACCCCGCTACGCAAGGCGCGAACGGCATGGAAGCCGCGCTGACTAGCGTTTGCACGCAGGCCAAACAGGCCGTTGACGAAGGCTACAACATTCTGATCCTGTCGGACCGCAGTATGGATATTGACCACATTGCGATTCCGGCACTGCTGGCAACATCTGCCGTACATCATCAGCTGGTGCGCAGCGGGCTACGCACCGAGTCGGGCCTGGTCGTGGAAACCGGTGCTGTGCGTGAAGTGCATCAATTTGCGACACTTGCCGGTTACGGTGCCGAGGCGATCAACCCGTACCTGGCCTTCGAAACGCTGGAAACACTGCGTGGGCAACTGCCGGAAAAACTGGACTCAAACGAAGCTCAGAAACGCTACATCAAGGCAGTCGGCAAGGGGCTGCTCAAGGTCATGTCCAAGATGGGCATCTCAACCTACCAGTCCT
>JAQBDO010000241.1:0-3080 GCA_032124375.1 Gammaproteobacteria bacterium | reverse complement strand
GCACAAGACATTTTCAACGCCGCACGGCGGTGGCGGACCCGGTGCCGGTCCGGTCGGCGTGAGCAAGCGCCTTGAACCGTTCATGCCGGTGCCGATTGTTGGTTATGACGGTGACGAGTATTACTGGATAACAGAAGCAGTGCGTCCGCAAAGTATCGGCCGCCTGTCTGCCTTTATGGGTAATGCCGGTGTGCTGATGCGGGCCTATATCTATGCCCGCATGCTCGGCAGTGAAGGCATGCACCGTGTGGCCGATTACGCCACACTGAATGCCAACTACCTGATGGCCCGATTGAGCAAGGCCGGTTTTGATGTAGCCTTCCCCGGGCGCCGTGCCACACATGAATTTATTGTGACGCTGAAGCGGCAGCAAAAGGAACTGGGTGTCACGGCCATGGATTTTGCCAAGCGGCTGCTGGACTATAACTTCCATGCACCGACCACCTATTTTCCGATGCTGGTACCCGAGTGCCTGTTGATAGAGCCAACCGAGACCGAGACCAGGGAAGAGCTGGATGCGTTCGTGGAGGCCATGATCAAGATTCAGCAGGAAGCCGAGCACAGTCCGGAACTGTTAAAGGAAGCGCCGCATACCCGGCCGGTACGACGTCTGGATGAGGTGCGCGCCGCCAAGCAGCTGGATCTGGCCTGGAGTGGATCGGCCGATTAATCCGCAGCTTGTTGCAGCGATCCAATAATGGCTACAGATCCCGAGAACACCGGTATTCGCAGGCTGATCAAGGCCACCGGCTACTCCTGGCTGGGGCTGACAGCCGCCTTTCGTCATGAGACCGCCTTCCGGCAGGAGGTGGCTGCGACGGTCATACTGCTGCCGCTCGCCCTGTGGCTGGGGCAGTCCGGGCTGGAAAAGGCCGTGTTGATTTCCGTTTGGATGCTGGTGCCGTTCTTTGAATTGATGAATTCCGCAATCGAGGCCGTGGTTGACCGGATAGGTCCCGAACAGCATGAACTGTCCGGCCGTGCCAAGGATATTGGTTCAGCCGTGGTGCTGGTGGCATTGCTCAATGCGGCAGCAGTATGGCTGCTGGTGCTGGCGTTCTGACTGCCACGCTATGCACGCAGGCCGGCTAAAGCAAAGCGTGCCTGTCGACGACAGAGGGTCTGTTGTGACGGGTACGTCGCTACGCTGCTTCAGCCATCGACGGTCTGCAGAAATTTAAAAACAAAACTGATTCAGGAATCACGCCATGTCAGCACTCATCTGCGGTTCATTTGCCTACGACACCATCATGGTGTTCCAGGACAAATTCAAAAATCACATCCTGCCTGACAAGGTGCACATGCTGAACGTGTCTTTTTATGTGCCCGACATGCGCCGTGAGTTCGGCGGTTGTGCGGGCAATATTGCCTATAACCTGCATTTGCTGGGCGGCAAGCCGGTGCCTATGGGAACCGTGGGCAGTGACTTTGGTCCATACGCCGAGTGGATGGACAGGGTGGGGATTGACCGTACCCATGTCACGTATGCCGAAGGCAGGTACACCGGGCAGGCCTTTATCACCACGGACCTGGACGACAACCAGATTACCGCTTTTCATCCCGGGGCGATGGATGCGTCGCATCAAAACAGTGTCGGTGATGCCGCGGGTATTACTATCGGTATTCTTTCACCCGACGGCCGCCAGGGTATGCTCGACCATGCCAGCCAGTTTGCTGATGCGGGTATTCCCTTTATTTTTGATCCGGGGCAGGGCCTGCCCATGTTTGACGCTGATGAGCTGTTGCGTTTTATCGACAAGGCCACCTGGGTCAGTGTCAATGACTACGAACTGCAGATGTTGCAGCAACGCACCGGTTTGTCACCCCACGAAATTGCCGAACGTGTAGAGGCGCTGATTGTGACGCTCGGTGGCGAAGGCTCGCATATTTATCAGGGAGATCATCGTCTCGATATCCCGGCGGCTGTTGTCGGTGTACTGGCTGATCCGACCGGTTGCGGTGACGCCTACCGGGGTGGCTTGCTGTTTGGATTGATGAATGGTCTGGACTGGGAAACTACCGGCCGCATTGCTGCACTCATGGGTGCCATCAAGATTGAGCAACACGGCACCCAGAACCACAGCTTTAGCCAGCAAGAATTCAGGGCGCGTTACCGGAAAAGCTTTGGTAGTGAACTTGTCTGAAGGGCGGCGAGTAGCCTTTTCCGTATGCGTTCACCTATCCTGTGCTCTGGTTTCCGGGGCGGGTCTGGCCTCACCGCCTGGTATGGAAAACAGGGATAGCCGGATGTTTACAACGAAATTGCGTCAGTCTTTTTTGCCCCTGGTGATAGCCCTGCTGCTGCTACTGTCGGCTACCGCGGGCGCTGTTGATGATGTCGAAAAAAGCCTCTTTCTGGTAAACGAACCAGGTCGTGTCGTTGCAGTCAACGCAGAAACCGGCCAGTTCTTTGATTTAGTCCTCAGTGCCAAGGAAAGAATTCGTGATCGCTATGTTGCCAGTCGCGTTGCCATCCTGATAACCAACCAGCGCTTCGCGGGAGTCGGTGCTTATCCGACCGGGTGGAGTAGCTTGCGCAGAAAGGCGAGTGAAGAAGTCGTCAGTGCAGAAGCTGTTGATTATTCGGCATTGATTGTGACCTCGGACCGTATTCTTTCCTTTAATGGCAAGACCGGTGCCTGGTCGGAGACGCGGCGTTAGGGAGTAGTAAATAAAAAAACCGGCGCAGGACCGGTAAAGAAGCGTAGCGACGTAGCCGTCAGGGTCAGCACTCCGTTGCTGACGGGTACGCTTCGCTTTACCCGTCCCACGCACCGTCAAGCGATATGAAACAATTAATCAGAGCTTCCCTGAGGTGGTTTGTCGGATTACGCTACGTGCAGGGTAAAGTGGTACTCGCGATTCACAGGTTGGGTTGGTGTAGCGTAACCCGGCACTCGGGGCCGGCCTCAATTGCTGGTTCTTGCGCCTTGTTTCAGTCGCCTTTCTTCAACAGTTCAGCGAGTGCGGCCAGCGGGTTGTGCGTGACGCTCGGGCGATCCTTTCCCGAGGCATCGGTATTGCCGGTGCTTTCACCATCAAGATAACGTGCATGCTCATTGTCGTGGCAGTACAGGCAT
>JAQBDO010000240.1:0-3151 GCA_032124375.1 Gammaproteobacteria bacterium | reverse complement strand
TGTCGAATTAATAATAGGTTTTAATGCTCTAAAGTGATCCCGTTCAGATGTGCTATGACCACAAGCTCTCCTGTTTCGTGAGATATCACCGTGGCTATACTATAGCGCGGGAGTTTTGCGTGTATCAGTGCTGCATTGTTATGCACAGTGCTGCAAATGGGTGCATCGGACGCCCCGGTAACGCATTGATAAATAGACCGTTATATTTTCCGTTCCGGACTTTTAATCCATTGGTCGTAGGTTCGACTAATTCGCCGGGGCCGTTCCCGCACTTCCCTGTGCTCCACGGCACCTGTGCATCCTTGCACAATGAGCGAATTAGAACATCGCAGCGAAGCGTAGATGGCCCGAAGGGTGGAGGGCAGGAGACCCGGAATAATCCTGCACGGCCCACCATTTCAAATTTTTACGTCAATCTTTAGTCGCACGCAAAGTGGATTAACGGGGGCGTTGAGTTTGGAAAATCAGACCATCCGTCAACACAAACCAGTTTACGCTGGCACTTTACTCCGACCCCAGTTATTCGGTTATCAGCAGATAGTTAAATTCTTTTAATGTAATTCTTATATTGCGTTTAATTTTATTAGATATGAGTCTGATGTAGCATGTCATGTAATTGAATGAAGGAGAACAAGGATGAAACTACAACCATTGTGGGCGGAAGCATATGCAAAACCGCTGTTCGTATTGCTCGCCACGATCGCGATCTTGATCTGGGCTTCCGGCGCCTTGGCGTATGAGGACTACGCGGCGGGGTGCGATAACTGTCACGGTGGTTTTACGGACAGTCCCTACATCTCGCTTTCGGATGGATCCAATTGGGGTGACAGCCTCCATAACATCCACCGCAACGACATGTTGAACTCGGACTGCGATGTCTGTCACACAGGATCATCCAGAACACCCGTTTTACTGGAAAGCTCAAACGGAGGAACCGGACTGGCTGCTATAAGCTGTGTCGGCTGCCACGGCCGGGACGAAGATAATGGCAATGCCACCTTAAACGGCACTTCCCAACGAGGCGCGGGCTTGCGCCAACACCACGCGGGCCAAGCGACTTGCACGGGTTGTCACGACGATCAAACGGGGTATACCCCCGTGGGTGAAAACATATTACCCAACTACTATGCAAATCCAGGCACCGGTCACCCAGCCATGCCTACCAATTCCTGTAATCCTTCAGGCGGAGAGAATTTTGCGGGCACTGCTCTCGGACTGGATAATGACGGTGACGACATTTACGACACCGCCGATTCGAACTGTGTTGTAGCGGCTGATACTGCCACCCTGACTTTGGCCAAGACGGTCGTGAACGACGATGGCGGTACCGCGATTGATACCGATTTCACCCTGACCGCTACCGGTCCCGATACTATTTCCGGTATCGAAGGTGCGCCAGCGATCACCAGTGCCACGGTGGCCATCGGCGCCTATGCGCTGACCGAGTCCTCGCTGGCGGGTTACACGCTGCAGGGCTGGGTGTGTACCAGCGGCCTGTCAGGTTCGACAGTGACCCTGACCAAGGACCAGGTGGTCACCTGCACGGCGACCAACACCGACAACCCAGTGGTGGTTGCTCCTGCCCTGACAATGACTAAATCTGCAAGCCCGTCAATCTTCGACATCGTTGGCGAGTTGATCGACTACAGCTACGTGGTGCGCAGTACCGGGACTCTTCCGGTAACTGGACCTATCACGGTGTCAGACTCCTTAATGACCGTGACATGTCCTCCGGTTAGCTCTGTTGGCAATGGTGACGGGGATCTGGATCCGGGTGAAAGCCTGGTTTGTACATCTTCTTATGTCGTACAGCAAGCGGATCTGGATGCTGGCTTTATCACCAGCAGTTCAACAGCGAGTGGTGGAAATGCAAGTACAGGTATTATTCCAATTACGGTCAGTTACTCTCTGCTCCTTGCTATACCGACATTGAGTGAGTGGACAATGATCCTGCTCTCATTTCTATTCCTTTTAATGGGTTTCGGGTACTTGCGTAGAAGAGTAACGATCTAAGTTTTTCTACTATTAAAACGTAATATCTATAAAGATGGCGGCCTCAGGGTCGCCATTTTTTTGTGCCTAAAACATTAATTAATTATTGGGGCCGTAATTATTGGGGCCGGATACATTTTCTAATTATTGGGGCCGGATACATTTTCTGCGCTGTGCCCAATTTATGCCCCACCAGATGTTATTTACTGGCGTTTACGGGCACATTGCAAGAAGACAAACACCATAAATAACTGATTAATAGAGACCTGATAAATCAGGCATGAATCATTTAATCCATTGGATGTAACGACTAAACCAGATCAACCCACCAAGCGACACCCGGCATTGTTAAACATGCCAGGTTAAAAAGGGCGCCGGTCACTTTTGCCCCGCGAGGATCAACTTTCGTGCTTCTGATTATTATTGTACAAATGTTATACACTTCTAATCTAATATAATATATAATGACATATCATTAGTATACGCACACTATACATAACGACGATCACAATCAGGAAACCATCATGAAAACACTGTTTACCCTGTTACTTTTAATCACCAGCCTGCCCGTTTTAGCTTGTGAAAGTGAGCTTTTAGACCAGAACTTTCGCCGACTCGCCTCAACAGAGGAAGTCAATCTTTGCGAGGCCTACAGCGGAAAAGTGCTGCTGGTCGTGAACACTGCCTCCAAGTGCGGCAATACACCCCAGTACGACGGACTCGAAAAGCTTTATTCTCAATATGGCAAAGACGGCCTGGTGGTATTGGGTTTTCCATCCAACGACTTCATGGGGCAGGAACCGGGCACTGAAGATCAAATCGAGGAATTCTGCCGTCTCACCTATGGTGTCGAGTTTCCCATGTTCGAAAAGACCTCGGTCAAAGAGAGCAACGCAGATCCATTTTACAAAGCGCTTGCCGAGGCCGCCGGCACCTACCCCACCTGGAATTTTCACAAGTACCTGATCGGGCGCGATGGTGTTTTGATCTCTGAATTCAGCCCGCGCACACAGCCGTATGACGGCAAACTGGTCGCGGCAATCGAACAGGCATTGAGCGAATAACTGGCATGCGCAGCGCCGGTGTTATACTCATAGCTGTTCTGCTCACCTTATCGGAAGGAAATCTCATGGCAGTCGAAGAAGCCAAGTACACCGTT
>JAQBDO010000239.1:0-8014 GCA_032124375.1 Gammaproteobacteria bacterium | reverse complement strand
GGCAGTACCGGCATCGATGAACCACCCGGGATCACCGCCTTCAGGGTATGTCCGTCACGGACACCACCGGCCATTTCCAGCAATTCACGGAACGGAATACCCAGGGGCATTTCAAAGTTACCCGGGTTGTTCACATGACCGGAGACCGAAAATATTTTCACGCCACCGTTATTTGGCTTGCCCAGTTTCATAAACCAGTCGCCGCCCTTGCGCATGATGGCGGGCACAGAAGCGAGTGTTTCGGTGTTATTGATAGTGGTCGGCTTGCCATAGAGACCGAAGTTGGCCGGGAATGGCGGTTTGAAACGCGGCTGACCCTTTTTGCCTTCCAGCGATTCCAGCAATGCGGTTTCCTCGCCACAAATATAGGCGCCGGCGCCAAGGTGTGCGTGGCATTCAAAATCAACACCTGAACCCAGTATGTTAACGCCCAGGAAGCCGGCCTCACGCGCCTCGTTCAAGGCCTGCTCGAAACGCTCAAACGGTTCGTGGTGAAATTCGCCACGCATGTAGTTGTAACCGATGGTAGCGCCCATTGAATAGGCGGCAATTGCCATACCCTCAACCAACGCATGCGGGTTAAAGCGCAGAATATCGCGGTCCTTGCAGGTCCCTGGCTCGGATTCATCCGAGTTACACACAAGGTACTTTTGCACCGGTGCATTGCGCGGCATGAAGCTCCACTTCAGACCGGTCGGAAAACCGGCGCCGCCGCGGCCACGCAGACCTGACCTCTTTACCTCTGCAATGACTTCCTCGGGCGGTGTCTTTTCCTGCAGGATTTTCTTCCACGCCTGGTAACCGCCGACCTTGAGATAGTTCTCAAGCGTCCACGGCTCGTCAAACTGCAATGTGTCATAACAGACTTGTTCGGTCATGCGTTACTCCAGCCCGTCCAGAATTGCATCCACCTTTTCAGGCGTGAGATTCTCTTTATAGTGACCGTTAACGGTCATCATCGGCCCACCCGCACAGGCAGCCAGGCATTCTTCTTCCAGCTTGAGGGTAATGCGGCCATCCGCCGTGGTCTCTCCCAGCTTGATGCCGAGTTTCTTTTCAACATGCTCTACAATCGTTTCTGCACCGCACAACATGCAGGACAGGTTGGTACACAAGGCGACCATGTTGCGACCGACCGGCTCCAGCTCAATCATGGAGTAGAAGGTACCGACCTCGTAAACCTGCACCGGCTGCATACCGAGATAGTCGGCAACCGCATCCATCAGCTCGCGGCTTACCCAGCCACCGTTTTGTTGTTGTGCTGCCTGCAACGCCGCTAACACGGCAGACGGCTTCTTGTCAGCCGGAAACCTTGTCAGCCAGGCATCAATGTGAGCGCGTGATGCCGCGGTCAACAGGTCTGATTTGCGTGCAGCGCTACTCATCAGCGGTCGATCTCCCCGAACACAATATCCTGCGTCCCGATAATGGCGACCACGTCGGCCAGCATGTGGCCACGGACCATTTCATCCATGGCAGACAGGTGCGCAAAACCCGGTGCCCGCACCTTCAGCCGGTAAGGCTTGTTGGCGCCATCGGATATCAGATAGACCCCGAACTCGCCCTTCGGATGCTCGACGGCCGCATAGGCCTCACCCGCCGGCACACAAAAACCTTCTGTAAACAGTTTGAAGTGATGGATCAGTGCTTCCATGTCGGCCTTCATTTCTTCACGACGTGGCGGTGCCAGCTTGGCATCGTCCAGCATCACCGGGCCGGCATTGTGACGCAACCAGTGCACACACTGTTTTATAATACGGTTGGACTGGCGCATTTCCTCGATGCGCACCAGGTAACGGTCATAGCAGTCACCGGTGACACCCACCGGGATATCAAACTTCATCCGATCATACACTTCATAGGGCTGTTTCTTGCGCAGATCCCATTCAACGCCGGAACCACGCAGCATCGGACCGGTAAATCCCAGCTGCATGGCACGTTCCGGCGACACTACACCAATGCCCACGGTGCGCTGTTTCCAGATACGGTTATCGGTCAACAGGGTTTCGTATTCGTCGACACAACCCGGGAAGCGGTCGGTGAAGGCTTCGATAAAATCCAGCATCGAGCCCTGGCGGTTTTCATTCTTCTTATCGACTTCCTTCTGACTGTGCCACTTGGATGCCTGGTACTGCGGCATGCGCTCCGGCAGATCACGGTAGACACCACCCGGACGGTAATAAGTTGCGTGCATGCGTGTGCCGGAAACCGCCTCGTAA
Organism: Gammaproteobacteria bacterium; assembly: GCA_032124375.1. Taxonomy (GTDB): domain Bacteria; phylum Pseudomonadota; class Gammaproteobacteria; order UBA9214; family UBA9214; genus UBA9214. The sequence continues at coordinate 5,795 of JAQBDO010000239.1, read as the reverse complement.
AGATCCATCAGGTCTTCGCGTTCACGAAAGGCATACAGGAACACCGTCATGGCACCAATGTCCAGACCGTGCGCACCCAACCACAACAGGTGATTCAGGATGCGGGTAATTTCGTCGAACATGACGCGTATGTACTGCGCACGAATCGGCGCTTCCACACCCAGCAGTTTTTCCATCGCCAGCACATAGCCGTGCTCGTTACACATCATGGAGACGTAGTCGAGACGATCCATGTAGCCAATACTCTGGTTAAACGGCTTGCTCTCGGCGAGCTTCTCGGTACCGCGATGCAACAGGCCGATATGCGGGTCGGCGCGCTCGATCACTTCGCCATCCAGCTCCAGCACCAGTCGCAGCACACCGTGCGCAGCCGGATGCTGTGGACCAAAATTAAGGGTGAAATTACGAATCTCTGGCATGATTTACCCCGTTGCTTCCCCGGCCGCTGCTTCGTCCGGTTGCTCTGCAACGGCAACCGTCAGGTCTACAGACTCGACCGCTTCAGCACGAATCACTTTTGGCACCAGCACGCGCGGCTCGATACTCACCGGCTGATACACCACTCGCTGCTTTTCGGCATCGTAAATCACTTCAACATTGCCGCTCAGCGGGAAATCCTTGCGGAACGGATGGCCGACAAAGCCGTAGTCTGTCAGCAAACGGCGCAGATCCGGATGCCCCTCAAACAATATCCCGAAAAGATCAAAAGCCTCACGTTCATACCAGTTGGCACTGTTCCAGACGGGAATAACAGATGGCACCACCGGCAGGCCGTCATCCGGCGCGTAGACACGCACGCGCAAACGGCGGTTATTGCTTATCGAAAGCAAATGATAAACCGCTGCAAAACGCCTTGCCGAGCGCGGCTTTTCAACAACAAGGTCTTCGGTAACGGCTGTCAGGCGACCTGCGGTTGCGGCAGTAACGCCGCGACTAAAACCCGAGGTCGTTGATTCTTCAGTCACCCACTCATCTTTACCATAGTTGGCGTAATCAACGCCGCTGACATCCAGCAGTATTTCAAAGGAGAACGCCGGCTCATCACGCAGTGCCGTTGCCACTTCGATCAGGTCATCACCGGCCACTTCGATAGTGACTTCACCAACCGCATCAATATTGGCAAGCAACTTGTCAGCAAAGCGTTTTTGTAATTGCTCGGCGAGCTGGCGGGAAGTGTCAGTCACTGTGATTTGCCCTGGAAGACCCTTAACGGGCAATCGTATTGGTGCGTTTGATTTTATTTTGCAGCTGCAAAATACCGTAAAGCAGTGCTTCTGCTGTCGGCGGACAACCCGGCACGTAGATATCAACCGGCACAATCCGGTCACAGCCGCGTACCACGGAATAGGAATAATGATAATAGCCGCCGCCATTCGCACAGGAACCCATCGAGATCACCCAGCGCGGCTCTGCCATCTGGTCATAGACCTTTCTCAGCGCCGGCGCCATCTTGTTACACAAGGTACCGGCCACGATCATCACATCGGACTGGCGTGGACTGCCGCGAAACACGATACCGAAACGGTCGAGGTCATAGCGCGAGGCACCGGCCTGCATCATTTCGACGGCACAGCAAGCAAGACCAAAGGTCATCGGCCACATGGAACCGGTACGCGCCCAGTTAATCAGGGCATCGGCAGAGGTTGTGATATAGCCCTCTTTGAGCAGGCCTTCTACTCCCATTCGAGCGCTCCTTTCTGCCATTCATAGATAAAACCGACCACCAGGATTCCCAGAAAAATCATCATGGCGACGTAACCGAACAGGCCAATGGTGTCGAGCACTACCGCCCAGGGAAACAGGAAGGCTATTTCAAGATCGAACAGGATAAACAGGATGGCAACCAGGTAGTAGCGCACATCAAAACGCATGCGGGTATCTTCAAAGGCCTCGAATCCACATTCAAACGGGGAATTCTTTTCACTATCAGGCTTGTGGGGGGCCAGCAGGAAACCAATCAGGACCGGACCAACGCCAACGGCAATGCCAATGGCAATAACGATCAGAATTGGCAGATATTGTTCCAGCATCGTTTACGTCTCATGAGCCAGAGTCGAAACACCCCGACACTGTTCGAGTTATCAGGTCAGTCTTGCGATGAAAAAAGGATATGCAGTCTAGGCCAGCCCGGCTTTTCTGTCAAGTTGCGAGACTGCCATATTAACTTTAAATATCAATATGTTGCGTCATTCTCTAGGGGTATAAAAAAACCGGATATTGCCCATGAAAAAGGTAAAACTGTTTCCCTGTACAAGCACTAAATACTGATTTGGTGCCGATGGCCGGAGTCGAACCGGCACGGCTTTCGCCACTACCCCCTCAAGATAGCGTGTCTACCAATTTCACCACATCGGCCGGGATACTGCTGAGGATTGTTATTCTAGTTACTGATTATTCTGGTAAATCACTTTTATCGGGCGAGACAGGCGGCGCTGTCTCAAGCGCCGGGACAGCGGGCACCTCGTCCTTAACCACCACGGTTTCCAGCACCGCTGCAGGAGAGGCCTGCTGATTTTCCAGCGACTCAACAACCGCGTTGACCTGCTCGGCTTGCTCCTGCTGAACCGCCTGTTGCTCAATTTGATCAGCGATCGTATCAGCCGACTGTTCCCGGTCGCGAATAAGGGGGGATGCAATCAGCAGACAATTAACAAAAAATACCGCCGCCAGAATACCGGTTGCGCGGGTAAAGAAGGAACCGGAACCACGTGCGCCGAAAACGGTACCGGATGCACCGGCGCCGAAGCCGGCACCCATATCGGCCCCCTTGCCCTGTTGCAACATCACCAGTGCAATAATAGAAACAGAGACCAATATTTGTACGACCAGTAAAAAGGAAAACATAGTGTATTACCGCTTCATTCTGTTGTAAAAGAGGGCCTAACGGTTTGCAGCCTTGCCGATTGCGAGAAAATCATCCGGCTTCAGGGATGCGCCGCCGATCAGGCCACCGTCAATGTCTGCCATGGCCAGCAGTTCGACCGCATTACCGGCATTCATGCTGCCACCGTAGAGTATTTGTACTTTTGCCGCGACCTCGCCATCCAGTCCGGCCAGCTTGCCCCGGATAAAGGCATGCACTTCCTGCGCCTGGTCCGGTGTGGCTGTCTTGCCGGTACCAATCGCCCAAACGGGTTCGTAGGCAATCACGGCATCACCGAGTGCTGCGATACCTTCCAGCGCAATGACCGCATCCAGTTGCCGCGCAACCACCTGTTCGGTAATGCCCTGCTCACGCTCTTCAAGCAATTCGCCCACACACAGGATCGGCACCAGTCCGGCCTTGCGCGCTGCAGCAAACTTGCTGGCGGTGAATTCATCACTTTCGCCATAGATACTGCGGCGTTCGGAATGCCCGACAATGGCATATTTACAACCGACATCCGTCAGCATAGCCGGGGCTATTTCACCGGTGTAGGCACCGGATTCCTGATCACTTACGTCCTGGGCACCCAGCGCGATAGCTGTCCCTGCAAGCAGGGCCGCGACCGTGGGTATGTATACATAAGGGGGACAAACGGCCAGTTCGGCTGTCGTCACAGCATCCAGACCGGCCTTGATTCCCTCAACCAGCGGCGTAACGCTGTCGAGTGAGCCATTCATTTTCCAGTTACCGGCGACCAGAGGCTGACGCATATGACTTATCCTTAATAGAGACGAGCCGCGTAGCTTAGCCATCCGGGACTGGAAAATCAATTTAAACGGGGGTAGCGGCCGTGTTTTCAGCCCTCACCCTGCCTCACCACCCGGAAGCCAAGAGCTAACGCCCTGCAAACGCCTCGTAAAAGGCAAGTTGCGCCTGTTCAGCCAGCACGCCCCGCGTAAACACGACGAGGAGCCCTTTATCTGCACGGCAGACGGCGATGAGTTCGGACTGCTCATCTGCATAAAACACCAATGATTCCAGCTGCATGACTGGCACATCGGGGCTGGCGAGTGACTGGAAAATACCAATCGATATCTGCCTGCACTCTTGCTGCGACAGACTGATAGTGTAATCCCTGACGAGGGTGTCGCCGGCATGCACCACTACTACCTGCAGAAACAGTAACAGGGCGGCCGCCAAACGGAGCGGGTGCAACACGCGGCTTACACCGCTTCGGCAACAATTAATGCGAGGTTATCGGCCTCTGCGTAGACCTGATCCGCATCCTCGCCTTCCACCATGACACGCACCAGCAGTTCGGTACCGGAGGGTCGCAACAAGACACGTCCCCGGCCTGCGAGTCTTAGTTCCACGGATTTAACGGCATCCTGAACAACAACAGAATTGTCCAGGTTCACTTTTTTGGTAACCGGCACATTGATCATGCACTGCGGGTATTTCTTCATGCCGGCCTTGAGTTCATAGAGTGATTTGCCCGACTTGATCATGGCAGCCAGCACCTGCAGCGCTGACACAATACCATCGCCAGTCGTGGTTCGATCAAGGCAGATAATATGTCCGGATGACTCACCTCCGATCAGGCTGTTGCTCCTTTTCAGCTGTTCCAGCACATAGCGATCGCCTACATTGGCACGGGAGAAAGCGATATCATGTGACTGCAAGGCATGCTCCAGACCGAGATTGCTCATCAGGGTCCCGACCACACCACCGCCAAGCGTACCTTCCTTTTGGCGTGACAGCGCAATAATAAACAGCAGTTCGTCACCGTCGACCAGGTTACCCTTGTGATCAACCATGATGACACGGTCGCCATCACCATCCAGCGCAACACCCAGGTCAGCTCCACGGTCCAGCACAATTTCTCGCAATAAATCCGGTTGCGTGGAACCGCAATCCTGGTTGATATTCAGACCATCCGGATCAACCCCAATGGCAACCACTTTGGCACCCAGTTCGTCGAACACACTGGGAGCTACCTGGTAGGTTGCACCGTTGGCACAATCGACAACAATTTTTAGCCCTTTCAGGCTGAGCGTCAGCGGGATAGTGCTTTTACAGAATTCGATATAACGACCGGCGGCATCCGATAAGCGTTCGGCCTTGCCAAGCTTGTTTGATGCAACCGTCACCATGGGCTTGTCGAGTTCCGCCTCAATGGCATGCTCTACCTCATCCGGCAACTTGGTGCCTTCGCTGGAAAAAAACTTGATGCCGTTATCAGCATAGGCATTATGGGATGCGCTGATGACAATACCGGCACAGGCATGCAGGGTACGCGTCAGGTAGGCAATTGCCGGCGTTGGCATTGGTCCGAGCAGACGAACATCGACACCGGCCGCGGACAATCCGGCTTCCAGCGCCGACTCAAACATGTAGCCGGAGATGCGCGTGTCCTTGCCGATGATGACGCGGTCACCACCGCCGCCAGTCCCCAGCACACGGCCGGCCGCCCAGCCCAGTTTGAGCATAAAATCAGCCGTCACCGGATAGTCACCTACCCGGCCGCGAATACCGTCCGTACCGAAATATTTTTTGGCCACAACCGCTTCCTTTTAAGAGTGTAGTACTGACACTAATGCCCTCTCAACCTGATAATAACGTGTGCTGAGCTATATTAAGTTGAGCACCAGATTTATTTAATAGCCACGGAAACACACGGAATTACACGGAAAAAAGTATTTTATGGTATTTATTCTCCCGTGTAATTCCGTGGCAATCATATCCGTCTTTATCAGATTGAGGCAGTACTAGTGCATTAATGGATTTCTGCTTTATTACCCCCTCTCCCTCCGGAAGAGCGCTGGTGAAAGGGGCTAACTAATGCCTGCACCTTTGTTTAACTGACATCCCGGACCGCCTGACACATCTCAATGGCCTCGCGGGTTGCCTGTACATCATGGCAGCGAAC
>JAQBDO010000238.1:0-3991 GCA_032124375.1 Gammaproteobacteria bacterium | reverse complement strand
AAGAGGTTCAAGAGGTTCAAGGGGTCAAAGTACTTGAACCCCTCCATCAGGAAAAATCTTACAGACATCGGCCAAGCTGTTCATTATGTTTTCTGCAATAGCCAATGACGAGAAAGGGGGCTCCCATTCGCCAACCCGTGTCAAAAGTGCGCCCAAACACCTGCTGATAAGACAGCATCGCTACAAACAGGATTCAAGTACTCTGACTCCTTGAATTCTGAATTGAGCCCTTGAATTGGCTGTCTTAATCAAGAACAAATGTAATCTTGGCATTCAACCTGTATTTGGTGATTTTTCCGTCTTCGACGACAGCCTGCATTTCCTGCACATACAGCGACTTGATATTACGCACCGACTTGGACGCTTCTTTTACAGCATTCTCTGCTGCTTCATCCCAGGATTTTTTCGATTCAGCAATAACTTCAATTACTTTAACCATAGACATGACAACTCCTCCTTGTTCGACGTTAATACTTTCAGGGTTTCCTTCTGTTTGCCCGCAGCCAGGTGCTGCATCATCCAGGCAATAGTGGAGATAATGCCTGCAGATTAGCAAGATCGACAAAAGAACGCATTATAAAATGTTGTACATCACACTTTCTGTGAAAGAAAGGTGGTGGAGGCGAATGGCGCCAGGTTAAGAACACTCGGCACTGTCTATTAATCAGTTAACCCTGTTGGAACACAGTTCTACGAGCGGTCGCTTCATGCTAAAGCGGCTTAACCTGGTGTTATTCGCCTCCGTCCCTTTTTTCCATACCTAATTACATCAGTGTAATGAGAGAGTTGGCTGCGATTGAATCCTCGTGTGTCTCAACAGGAATGATAAGCAGGTTACCTGCGATTATTTTACTTCCCTTCAGGCGATTGGCCTTGCTTATGTCAGGCACTGTCGTGCGGTACTGTTGTGCAATTGTGCTTAGGTTGTCGCCCGGGCGGATGCGATGGCGGATCGACTGAATGCGCTGATCCTGTGGCAATTGGGCGATGCGCGTGCGAAATATATCTGCTACCGAACTTGGGACGAGAAGTGTATGACTCCTTCCTGGTGGTGTTATTGAGAGGCCATAACCTGGATTCAGACGCTGTAGTTCATTCAGGGAAATTCCGGACAATCGGGCGGCCACCTTGAGTTCAAGCTGTCCCTGAATATTGACAGTACTGAAATAGCGAGTATCCAAAAGAAGTGGCAGCGAGATGTTGTAGTCATGCGGGTTTTTAATAATCGTCCGCAGGGCGATCAGCTTGGGGATATAGGCTCGCGTTTCTGCCGGCAGTGCGAGGTGCCAGAAATCAACCGGCTTGCCTGTATTGCGGTTGTGCCTGATGGCTCGTTGCACCCGTGTGCCGCCGGCATTGTAGGCTGCCAGTGCCAGATACCAATCACCGTTAAAACGTTTGTGAAGTTTGCCAAGATAATCAAGTGCAGCCTCGGTCGAGGCAATGACATCGCGTCGCCCGTCATACCACCAGTCCTGATTCAAACCGAGGTAGACAGCAGTCTTCGGCATGAACTGCCAGATTCCGGCCGCGCCGACCGGTGAGGTGGCAAAGGGATCAAAAGCGCTTTCGACAACCGGTAGCAGTGCCAGTTCGGCAGGCATGCCATCCTGCTCGAGGCGGTTGAGTATATGGAACAGGTAGGGTTCGCCGCGTTGCAATATCTGTGCGAACAGGTGCGGGTGCTTGACGTATTCATCGATGTAATCGCGAACCGCATCCGGGTCCACTGCCGGAAAATCAAAACCCGTGCGCATTCGTGTCCATATATCAGCAACGGGTATTGAATCAGCCTTGGGTTTGTCAGACGTGAGCTGAAAATCTGCAGGCGTGCTGTTAACCGGTAACCGGTAGGCGCAGCAGGATTCATACACCGCTGTAGATAACGCTGGATGAGATTGCCACTGGCCAATCTGGTTTGTCAGGTCGGTATTCGGTTGAATAAATTTACTGGTTATCGATGCAGATACCAGCATGGCCAAACCCGGCATCCATAACCATTTTGTTTTTCCTGGCAGGCTCATGATTATGCAACTCCCGGTGGTTTATATTTATTACCTTGTCCACTCTGGTTATTAACTTTTGTATCAGATGTCTTTTATGCGGACTTTCAGCGTCCGGGGTGACTGCCTTCCTTTGTCTAGAATACTAGTGGCATACACCGTTGCGGTGTATTGTCCGAAGGTCTGAGATGCTCGGAAAACCATGTAAAAATAGTTGTTTATCGGCTAACAATCGGGGACAGGCGACGATTAGCTACAATAGCTTGCATAAATGCCTCCGTTCCTTTTCCCCCATTCGCTCTGCGGCCTTTGTTTCTTTTGCTCGTACATCCCCCCCTGGCCCTGATAGAGTTCAAGTATGGAGACGATGCCAGAAATTGACCCGGCCGCCAGAAACGAAAAAGGCCGTTTCCCCCTCTTCGTGTTCCTCGTCCAGTTCCTGCCGATGGCGATTCTGGTGCTGGTGGTCGGCATTTCACTCGCGGCGATGCGAACGGAAGCCCGCATCAAGGAAGTACTTGATCTCGATAGCACCCGGCTCCATCTTGTCAGCGGGTTTGTTGGTGCCGAGGTGCTGGGTTCACTGAAACATCTGCGTTCCCTTTCCACGGAAGCCGTCACCCGGCAGGCCCTGGATTCGCAAGCCCCGGCACAGCTGCGGTCACTGGAGGCTTCCTTTCTGATGCTCGCACGACGCAATCCCCAATATCAGCAGATCCGCTGGATCGATGAATCCGGGGTTGAAAAGGTCCGGATAATGCGTGACCAGGGAGAGTTTTACGTGGTGCCCCCGCAGGGTTTACAGGACAAGAGCAGCAGCCGTTCTTTTGAAGAGGCCAGCGCACTGCTGCCGGGTGAGCTGTATATCTCCCGCATTGACCTGAATGAGGAGAACGGGCAGATCGAAATGCCACCTCGGCCAATGCTCCGGATCGCTACGCCAGTGGAGGACAGTGACAGGAAAAGTCGCGGGATCGTCATCATTAACATCGAGGTGAAATACCTGTTTAATCTTGTCCGCAGTCCGGAACAAACGGACGAGGGGGCGGAGTACTTTCTGGTCAACCAGCAAGGGACCCTGCTGAATGGCGATGTTGAGAACTTACAGTCCGTTGATGCACCGGGGAACAGCGTGGATTTTGCCCTGTCTCACCGGGGAGTCTGGGAGAAAGTGTCCGTGAGCGATTCGGGAAGCCTGGAATTACCGGACGGCTTGTGGACCTGGGAAGAGCTTTCTCCGGCTGATACCTTCAAGCAGTTGAAACGGGTGTTTCCGCAACATCTGGCCACCTTTGACCATTTGATTGCCAACGACTTCTCGCTGACGATGATGGTGCATCGGCCGCCCGCTACCCTGGAGGATATTCGTCGCGAGAATCGTATGCTGATATCACTGGGCGCCATTTTTATCCTGGCGGTTTATGGTCTTTCATTGTATTTCTATTTGAATAGCCATGCCCGTGCCCGGCGTGCGGAACTGGACGCCGCCTACGCGAGGGCGCGAGCATCCGGCATGGAGCGGATGAAGGAACTTGAAGAGCGTTTCCGTTGCCTGGTTGAGGCCAGCAGTATTGGGCAACTGGTCGTGGACGGCGCTGGACGCATCGAAATTTCCAATCCCGCTGCAGAACGAATGCTGGGCTATGAAAGGGGGGAACTGGAAGGTCTCGGGGTGGATACGCTGTTGCCAATCGGCCTGCAGGAGAAACACGTACACCTGCGCGAGCAATTCATGCAGGCGCCGGAGGCCCGGCAGATGGGGGTGGAGCGTGAACTTGAAGCCGTCAGAAAGGATGGCTCAACAATCCCTGTGGAGGTGGGCCTGAATCCCTATACAGATCGTGACCGGCCGTTGATCCTGGCAAGCATCATCGACCTGTCGCAGCGTGGAGAAAAGGGACGCTGACCCGGTTACAGGATGCCATAAATGCCGCCGTCCCCTTTTTTACCAAAATCCCGTGAGCCGGGTCGTTATACCTGAAGTGATC
>JAQBDO010000237.1:0-6407 GCA_032124375.1 Gammaproteobacteria bacterium | reverse complement strand
GACACACACCTGCTGGAAGACCTTGCCGCTCATGTTGCTGTTGCTGGTATTTACCAGCGGCAGCATGGCCGGCGACAAGGCCCGCTCCAAACTACCAACAATTACCGAGATTGCCGAGACAACGCAAGGCTTTGGCATTCTCTATGCCGCCCTTGAGGCCGCTGGTCTGGACGGGACCTTTGACGGCAAGCGGCACTTCACCGTGTTTGCACCGACCGACGAGGCCTTTGCGCAACTGCTTGAGGATCTTGGGCTAACAGCCGGTGATCTGCTGGCCAACACCGAACTGCTGACCACGGTCCTCAGTTACCACGTCACCCGCGGTGATCGCTACTCGGGCAGCGTACTGGCGGCCGGGGCGCTGAAAATGCTTGATGGCAACATGACCTCTGTCAGCGTCACCTCGGAGGGCCCGATGATTGACGATGCCGTCATCGTGGCTACCGACATAAGGGCCAGCAATGGCGTCATACATGTCATCAACAAGGTCATCATTCCACCGAGCCTAATGTAAAAGCAGCAGCTTTGCCGACTGTTTGTTCCGGGCATCGTCCCCCACACCACCCGGGGCAAACAGTTTTTTTAACAAAACCCGAGCAACAACCAGGCAGACCCTGCCTAACCACAAAGGAGAAGCGCCATGAGCAACTATGAACTACAGATCCGCCAAACCGGCCAGTACTATGACGAGGCCATCCGTGCTGCAGAACGTGAGGGCATCGAGATACTCAACTCCTGGGTGCCGGAAAGCCGCCTGCACGAGATCATCAACAACCCGATAGACAGCGGTATCGATGAGGGCTAGGCGTCAGCCTGAATCCTTCTCTCAGACACAGACCACTGACCCGACCACCGGGATGGCGAACGCCCGCCATCCCGGATTTTTACAGCCGACACGAGCACAGCACCATGAGCACAACTGCATGTGACCAGCACGCACAGAGACACCACCTTCAACAGCAGGACAACGACGGTCACCGTCTGCCCTGCCGCGGCTGCACCCGCGACTGCAGTAATTACACGCACTGCCACGGCAGACCCTGGCGGATGCAGGCGGATGCTGCAAAAGGCCAGCCGCATCGTCAGCACACCCCGTAACGCGCAGCGCCTCAAGACACCGCTGCAGCGCCGGCATCAGCCTGCTCACGCCACCGTACCCGGCACGACCACGCTTACAACTTCTTGTACAATAAAGTACACTCCTTGTATAACTTTTTGGGGGAATCATCCATGCAAGAGGCTGTCAAACCGATGCCCGTACCGCCCGCCGCCGGGCTATTGCCTATCCGCACTGTTTCCCTCCTCACCGGTGTAAATTCGGTTACCCTGCGCGCCTGGGAACGACGCTACAACCTGATCACCCCGCAACGCACACCCAAAGGTCACCGTCTCTATACACAACAGGACGTGCAACGCATCAATCGTATTGTCGAGCTGCTCAACCAGGGCATCTCTGTCAGTCACGTCAAACCCCTGCTTGACCAGCCACCGGGGAAGATAACTACTTCAGCCACAAGCGATGACGGCGACACCTGGAAAGACCATCAGGACAAGATGCTCACTGCCATCGAACGGTTTGACGAGCCGGCACTGGACAGCACCTACAACGACGCCCTGTCACTCTATCCGGTCGATATCGTCAACCAGCGGTTGACCACACCCTTGTTACGGCTGCTTGGCGAACGCTGGAAAAAGCGCGACACCGGTATTGCCGAGGAACATTTTTTCTCGGTGTACCTGCGCAATAAACTGGGCACGCGTATTCACCACCTGAACCAGCGCAGCAACGGCCCGCTGTTATTACTTGCCTGCCTGCCCGGCGATCTGCATGAAACCGGCCTGCTGTTTTTTGCGCTTGCGGTCGTCAACGCCGGCTACCGGGTGCTGATACTTGGCGCCAATACCCCGTTGCAACAAATCCCCGGGGTACTCGCCGTAAAAGCCTGTGTCGGCATCATTTTATCGGGCTCGGCAAAACCTGCCCGCGGCGTGCTCGACACAGAACTGCCCGAGCTTATGGGCAAGATAAAAACCCCGGTCTTTGTCGGCGGCAAAACGGCCGTTTCCCATCGGCAGCAACTCGAACAAAGCGGCATTATTTGCCTCGGCGAGAACATTGCCAGCGGCCTGCAACAGGTCAATCAGTCGTTACTGGCGAACAAGCCCCGCTGATATGTCACCGGCATTGCTGTGGTTTCGCCGTGACCTGCGCCTCGCTGACAACCCCGCATTGCAGGCCCTGGTCGAGACAGGTCACACACCCATCCCTGTGTATATTCATCACGAAGCCGACTGGCCACTGGGCGAGGCCAGCGCCTGGTGGCTGCATCACAGTCTGCTTGCACTGCAACGATCGCTGCAGCAACACGGCAGCGACTTGCTGATCTACCAGGGCGACCCGGAGGACCTCCTCCCTGTCCTGTTGCAACAGAGCGGTGCCGACCGGCTGGCCTGGAACCGCGGCTATGAACCCGCCGGCATCAGCCGCGATGCGCGCATCAAGCAGTCACTGGAGGAACAGGGTTGCCACGTCAGCAGCCATAATGCGGCACTGTTACGCGAACCCTGGGACCACCTGAAAAAGGACGGCACCCCGTACCGCGTCTTCACACCCTTCTGGAAGAAACTGCACAGCAGCGGGCCGAGCCGCGAGCTCATCACCGCCAGTGACACCCTGCCGGCCTCCGGCACCCGCGGCCTCAAGGATTCACTACCCGTCGCTGCGCTGAAACTGCTGCCCGCAGTCGGCTGGGACCAGGCGTTTTACAGCCACTGGCAACCCGGGGAAGACGGCGCCTGGCAATCGCTGCAGGACTTTATTGACCACAAACTGCCCGACTACCCGGGGCGTCGCGACTTCCCCGCGGTAACCGTTTCTTCACAGCTGTCCGCACATCTGCACTTTGGCGAAATCAGCGCACTGCAAGCCTGGAAGGCACTGTCCAACCGCGCAGCAACAAGCAGCGCTCAGGGAACCGTTGCAGCGACCGAAGCCTGGTTGCGCGAGCTTGCCTGGCGGGAATTCAGTCACCATCTGCTGTACCACTTTCCGACCACGCCACTGCAGCCACTGGATAGCCGCTTCAGGGGATTCCCGTGGAAGCAGCACTACCGCAAGGACCTGCAACGCTGGCAACGCGGCCAAACCGGCATCCCGCTGGTCGATGCCGGCATGCGCGAGCTGTGGGCAACCGGTTATATGCATAACCGCGTGCGCATGATCGTCGCCTCGTTCCTGGTCAAGAACCTGCTGATCCCCTGGCAGGAGGGCGCGCGCTGGTTCTGGGATACCCTGGTGGATGCCGACCTCGCCAACAACACTATGGGCTGGCAATGGTGTGCCGGTTGTGGCGCCGATGCCGCGCCCTTCTTTCGCATCTTCAACCCGGTCCTGCAGGGTGAAAAGTTTGACAAGCAGGGCAGCTACATTCGCCGCTGGATACCCGAACTGGCGAGGCTCGAAAACAGGTATATCCACAAGCCCTGGGCGGCCGACCCGGCCGTGCTGGCAGACGCAGGCATTGTTCTCGGCAGAGAGTATCCCGAACCCCTGCTGGACCTGCAGGACAGTCGCAGGCGTGCATTAAGCGCATGGGATCACGTCAAGCGGCTGCAAAGAAACTGAGTCAACCCTGATCACCCCCGCCATTCGCGCGTTACAGTGCGTTGCGCAACATCAGTTCACGCGGGTGCGGGTTCATGTACACCTGCGCGTTGATGTAAGGATGCGGGTAGTGTCGAAAGTGGTGCTGCAACAGCGTGATCGGCACCACCAGCGGCACCAGTCCGCGCCGGTAGTCATCGATAACGTCGACGAGGTCGGCACGATTGATTGCATCGAGGTGCTTGCGCAGGTAGCCGAGCAGGTGCTGCAGCACATTGACGTGGCGTTTGCGGCTGGCGCGCTGTTGCAGCACTTGCATGACGCGTTCGATGTAGTAATCAGCCAATGCATCCAGCCCGGCGCTATCGAGCCGCGACAGCAGGCCACCCAGCTCCTTGTAGGCGGCAGGGCTGTGCGCCATCAGCAACAGCTTGTGGCTGGCATGAAAATCGAGCAGGCCCTTTTTGCTCAACCCCTGCTGCCGCAGTGCCTGCCAGCGCGCGTAGACAAACACCCGCGAGACAAAGTTTTCCCGCAACACCGGATCATTGAGCCGGCCTTCTTCCTCGACCGGCAACAGCGGATTGGCCTGCTGCACGGCGTGCGCGAAGATACCCGTACCGTCGCGCCGCGCCATACCCGAGTCGCCATACACCTTGACCCGCTCCATACCACAACTCGGCGAGTCCTTCTTGAAGATGAAGCCGCACAAACCATCCAGGCGCTGCGCCGTACAGGCACTGTACACCCGCAACGCGTCGGTGACGTCCAGGCCATCACCCTTGCTGCTGACCGCACGTGGCGCCTGTACATCACCGACCAGTCGTATCGACGGGCGCGGCGTGCCCAGGCCAATCGCCACCTCGGGACAGAAAGGCACGAAGTCGAAGTGCGAGCCGAGTTCCTCGATAAGGAAGCGGCTGCGCTTGTGTCCGCCGTCGAAGCGTACTTTGGCGCCGAGCAGGCAGGCGCTGACACCGAGGCGTATCTGCCCCGGCCCGGGGTCAAACGCGGTCTCAGATAGATTGGACATACAGGCTCTCCTTGAATGGTGCGCAACGGGTTGCGCCCGGTGTCGCTGGTAAGTAACGGGGTATGACTGACGGCGCATTCACAGCAACGCCTCAATGGCCGCAATCAGACGTTCATCCTGCGGACCAACCGAACTGGGAAAACTCGCGACCACGCGGCCCTCCCGGTCCAGCAGATATTTGTGGAAATTCCAGCGCGGCGTGTCACCACTGACTTCCGCCAGGTACTGGTAGAAGGGTTCGGCGTCGGGTCCAAGAACACGCGTCTTGGCAAACATCGGGAACTGCACACCGTAGGTCAGCCGGCAGAAATCCTGTACCTGTTTTTCGCTGCCCGGTTCCTGGGCACCGAAATCATTGGAGGGAAAACCGGCCACCACCAGACCACGTTCCCGATAGTTTGCATAGATTTCCTCCAGACCTTCGTATTGTGGTGTGAACGCGCACTTGCTGGCCGTGTTGACAACCAGCAGCACCTGACCACGAAACTCCTCGCACAGGTGAACCGGCTTGTCGCCGAGCAGCGGTCGCTGATAAAAGTCCAGTGCTGCCGGACAATCAGCCGCCCCGGCCGCTGTGGCACTACCCATCAGGGCCAGAGCTGCTATCCTGTTTACCCATGTCTTCATTGCTACCTCCGCACACAGCTTGTGACGTTACCTACCGATATTATACACAACATGTACAACTTTTTTGCATTTTTTTCGATGCCCACAGAGGTCGTTAAAATCGCTGAGATTATTTTAATATCTTTTATTATACAATGCGTTAAAAGCATTACAAGGCGAAAAACTCACCTGATCCGAGTGCGCGCGTCAAGCGGTCGTGAATTTTTTTATTGACATGAATATGGATATTTGTATAGGATTTGTACATATTTTGAAACAACACTACCAACCCGGGAGAAACCGCGTGAGCGCCATCCGTAAAAGCATCGACTGGACCGAACAAGGACTGGTTCCCGACACCGTTATCCGACACGGCATCCGCCGCATGCTCAAGGCGCGCTTGCAGGCACTGCCCGCAGACGTCGAGGGGCAGGCGCGCGCCAGGGCCGACTTCATCGCTGCCATGCATGAACAGGCCATTGCGCCCGTGCCGTACAAGGCCAACGAGCAGCATTACGAACTGCCCGCTGCATTTTTCGAGGCGGTGCTGGGGCACCACCACAAGTACAGCTGCTGCTACTGGCCAGAGGGGGTCACTGACCTCGACCGCGCCGAGCAGGCGGCACTGCAGGTGAGTTGCGATCGCGCCGGCCTCGCAGACGGCATGGAAATACTGGAGCTGGGTTGCGGCTGGGGTTCACTGACCCTGTGGATGGCCGGGCACTACCCCGCCAGCCACATCACCGCGGTATCCAATTCACAGACGCAACGTCATTTCATCGAACAGCAGGCGCAACGCCTGGGGTTGCACAACATCGAGGTGATCACCTGCGACATGAATGACTTCGTGACAACCAGGCGCTTTGACCGCGTGGTGTCGATCGAGATGTTCGAGCACATGCGCAATTACCGGGCGCTGTTCGGGCGCGTCGCCGACTGGTTGAACCCGGGCGGTCGTTTCTTCCTGCATATCTTCTGCCATCGAGCGGTGCCGTATGCCTTCCTCGACCAGGGACCGGGGGACTGGATGAGCCGCTATTTCTTTACCGGTGGCATGATGCCGAGCGACGACCTGCCACTGTATTTCCAGCAACAGCTGCAACTACAGCAACACTGGCGCTGGAATGGCCGCCACTACCGCGATACCGCCAACGCCTGGCTGGC